>UQSL01000009.1 GCA_900543705.1 uncultured Oscillospiraceae bacterium | reverse complement strand
AACGCTATCGCTCCCCTCGGTTACCACACGCTTAGCGTGTGGTTTAGGGGGATAAGAAAAAGAGGGAGCCATTCATTTTGGATGGCTCCCTCTTTTCGTATCAAAGGCTACTTTTCCTGCATGGCTTTTTCTGCGTAGGTGTTGTTGACAATTTTGTCATAGGGCGCTTTTTCCTCGAGCTCCCCCGCTTCAATGATAACGTCCTGGAGACGGTCAAAGGACTCCTGGGACAGCATCGGGTCTGTGTTCCACGCGTCGATGGATTTGTAGCGTTCCACACAGGACGTCAGCGTCGCAAGGTCGGTGTCCGGGAAGGAAGGCTCGATTGTCTCAGCGATCTCTTCGGAACTGTGTTCGGCTACCCACTGCTGCCCTTTATAGATAGCGCGGGTGAAGCGTTGAACAAGATCGCTGTTTTTCTTCAGATAGCTCTGCTTTGCAAAATAAGCGGTATAGGGAATCTCCCCCGCTTCCTGTCCAACGGAGGATACTATGTATCCCCTGCCCTCTTTTTCCAGTGCGGATGCGGTCGGTTCAAACAGGGAAACATAATCCCCGCTGCCTCCGGTAAAGGCGCCTGCCATCGAGTCGAACTGGATGCTGTCGTCGAGAAGGATATCCTCTCCCGGTACAAGGCCCTTCTGCTTAAGGACATAGCACAGCGTCATATAGGGTACGCCGCCTTTGCGCCCCGGAAGGATGGTCTTGCCCGCCATCTCGGACCAATCGAAATCGTCATCCTGTTCCCTGCCGACTATGAAAGAACCGTCGCGGCGGGTCAGCTGAGCAAATACCTGAGGATAATCCTCTTTTCCTTCATTGTAAACGTAAATGGAAGCCTCCGGGCCAGCAAAGCCGATGTCAATCTGCCCGCTGAGCACTGCGGCCATCGCCTTATCTGCACCGCCTGCATTGGACAGTTCAAGCTCGATTCCCTCTTCCTCGAAGAAACCAAGGTTAATTGCTGCATACTGCGGGGCATAAAAGATAGAGTGGGTGACTTCGCTTACGCGGACTTTCGTCTTTTTCTTCTCCGTTGCGCAGCCGGTGAAAGCTGTAAGGCACATTGCCCCGCAAAGCAGCAGGGCCAGTGCTTTGATTCCTTTTTTCAAATTACATACTCCCTTTCTCAACAAAAATCATGGTTTGTGGCTCAGGCGCTTGGTCACGAAGCGTTCAAGCAGCACGACAGCTTCGTACATCAGGGCGGCCACGACCGCCAATATAATTACGCTCGCCATCACCAGGTCGAGTTTGAATACCTGACCACCGTATACAATGAGGTATCCGAGCCCCGCTTTAGAAACGAGGAACTCTCCTGCAATCACACCCACCATAGAAAGGCCAATGTTGACTTTAAGAGAATTAAACAGGGTGTGTACGTTCGAAGGCATCACAATTTTCGTAAAAATCTGCCGCTTGGTGGCGCCGAACGTGCGCGCCATTTTAATCATCTCCACATCGGTATTTAAAAAGCCATGCAACACATCCATAATCGTTACAATCAGCGAAATCGCCAGCGCCATGACAATGATGGCCTGTGTTCCGGCGCCCACCCAGATGATGATAACCGGGCCTAGTGCGATTTTCGGCAGGCTGTTGAGCACCACCAGAAACGGCTCCATCACCTTGGAAAGATAGCTCGACCACCACAGTGCAATGGCAACGAGAGTTCCGAGCACAGTACCTAGCAAAAAGCCAATCAGCGTCTCGTAGCAGGTCACTCCGATGTGCATCCACAAATCGTCCTGGAACAAGTTGATGTAGGTGTTCAGGATTCTGGACGGTTGGCTTAAGATAAAGCTGTCGATGACCCCGGCACGGGCGAGAATTTCCCAGAGTGCAAGAAATATAACAACGATCGATATCTGAACAATCAGAATCGAGCGCCTGCGTCTTTTTTTGTTACGAAGATAAGTTTGACGTTCCTTTGAAATGTTGGTTTCAGACATGGACATCAAGCTCTTTCCAGATTAAATTAAAGTATTTACTAAATTCCGGCTGTTCCCGGCAAAGCAGCGGGGCACGCTGCGGTAAATCAAAGGTAATCGTGTGGATATCCTTGACTTTGGCCGGCCTGCCACTCATCACGACAATACGGTCGGACATACTGATGGATTCCGGGATGTCGTGGGTGACCATCAGCGTGGTCTTGCCCTCCTGCTTGAGGATTCGATAGACATCGTCCGTCACCGCAAGGCGCGTCTGGTAGTCGAGTGCGGAAAACGCCTCGTCGAGCAACAGGATATCCGGCTTTACCGCCAAAGTACGAATCAGAGCTGCACGCTGACGCATGCCACCGGACAGCTGGGAGGGATATTTATCCTTAAATTCATAGAGTCCATAGGTTTTCAGTAGTTCCTCGGCATATTCCACATTTTCTTTTGTTTTACGGTTTTGGATTTCCAGGCCAAGCAGTACATTGTGCAAAATAGTACGCCACTCCAACAGATTATCCTTTTGCAGCATGTAGCCGATTTGCGGGGAAATTCCGGATACCCTGGTACCATTGACATACACATTGCCGTGGGTTGGACGTTCCAATCCCGCGATAATGGACATCAGGGTGGACTTACCGCAGCCGCTGGGTCCAACCAGGGTAACAAATTCCCCTTGTTCTACCGTGAATTCGATATCGTCAAGCGCAGTGACCTCTCCGTTTTCTGCCTGGTACTTTTTGATGATATGGTCGATTTTCAAACTTTCCAACTCTTCCTCACCTCTCCTGTTATGGATTTACAATTCCTTTGTTTTACGGCTACTGCATTATATTCCATGGGATACATGGTGGTGAAGGGGAACACTTTATTTACAAAAAAGCGCCCAAAAGAGGCAAAAAGCATAGATTTTCCATCCTATTTCTGATAAGCTAGTATTCATGACAGGGTCCAGGAGGAATTTTTCATGGAAAATAAAAAAGCGGTCAGAAACTGTCTGATTGTTGCCACATATGCTTTGGTTTTATATTTTCTGCTCTCAAACTACAAGTCCGTATTCGGCTTGCTTTCCAGAATACTGGGGATTTTAAACCCCTTTCTCTTTGGAATCTGCCTGGCATTTGTACTTAACCTTTTCATGCGCTTTTTGGAAAACAGGCCCTTCGCCTTTTTGGAACGCAAAACCAAAAAAAGCCTTGGCAAACTCAAAAGACCTCTTTCCATCACCTTCTCCTTTTTATTTGTTATCCTAGTGCTGACAGCGATCATCCTGTTCGTCATTCCACAGCTGTCCAAGAGTGCAAAAATGCTCGTCAGTAGTATGCCGTTCTATTTAAATTCGCTGGAAGCGTTTATCAACATGAAGGTAACCGAATGGGGACTAAACAGCAGCCTATTCGACCAGTTCGCCATCAACTGGGGGGATATTATTCAAAAAGTTGGTACTTTCCTTGCTAATACTATCCCACACCTGCTCAACATCACTGTCAGCATTACAACCAGCATCTTTAACATGTTCATGGGAATCATGATTGCCATCTATCTGCTCGTAAGTAAAGAGAGCCTGATTACCAATATCAAGCGCGTGATGTATGCCTTTTTGCCGCGGAAAGCTTGTGACAAGGCCGTCTATGTCGGCAGCAAGCTGAATAAATCCCTCGGCGATTTTATCTCCGGCCAGCTTATCGAAGCCTGTATCATTGGCACCCTTTGTTTTATCGGCATGACGATTTTCCAGATGCCCTATGCCCTACTCATCAGCGTCATAGTGGCGGTCACTGCATTGATTCCGATTTTCGGCGCTTATATCGGCGCGTTTGCGGGAGCCTTTATTATCGTGATGGTGAAACCCATCGGAGCAATCTGGTTTCTCATCTTCATTGTATGCCTGCAGCAGTTTGAGGGCAGCGTGATCTACCCGAGAGTGGTCGGCGGCTCCATTGGACTTGGAGGATTGTGGGTCATGTTCGCCCTGGTCGTCGCGGGAAGCTTTTTCGGATTGCCCGGCATGCTCATCGGTATCCCGGTCTTTGCCGTCCTCTATTCCCTGCTTGCCCTTTCCACCCGCAAGCGCCTGACAAAGAAAGGTCTTGTCGTCCATACCGTCGGCCCCGCAACGGATTTTGTTCCCATGCCTCAGACAAAAGAGGAGCATGACAAACGGGAGGAGGTCTCCCGATGAATGCGCCAAAAATTTATGGACCGAGGGACGCCATCCATGTAAGTAAGGAAAGACCTCTGTTGATTACCATATCTTTGAAGAGTACGAAATCCATCTCTACGGTGGCTCCTCATACCACGCAGGACCGGCATTTTAAAAGCGGAAATGGAACAGACAATTCCTGTCACTGAAGGAGTCCTACGCTCTCCTGGCTTGAGGATGGGATCATCCAAATCCGTCCCATACAAGCCGGTACGGTTGCTTAAACCATCCACACTTTTCCAATGAGACGTAGGTTCCCTGCCGTTTTGCTGTTTTTCGGTTCATTCCGGATGGGACTGATCAACGGGAGAAAATCAAGTGGGATCAAATCTTAGTCGAGCCTCACATCTTTTACAAGAGAAAAGCCTGCCCTCTCAAGTAAAGAGGGCAGGCTTTTGGATAAATATAAATTACCACTAACCCCAAATACACAAAAGCACCCTGAGAATATTCACAGGGTGCTTGCAGTTCTAATTAAAGCTCAGGGTCAACATCGACAAATTCATTGGCGCGCAGTGCTTCATCGCAGCAGAATGCCACGCGGGCCGCACTGTAAGCCTCCCGAATATGCTGTTCGTTTGGAATATCCTCCTCGATTGCCGCAATCAGGGCACTGAGCTGTTCCCACATCGGCTTGTATTTGGACTGGAGGTTAATCATCCGATATTCCCCGGTCTCGGAGTTATACAGTTCAATCTCATCGCCCTCCTCCTGGTGATTGGGTCGGAGATTCTGGTAGACCAGGCGGATTCTTCCACGCGGGCCGATAAACTCCTTGGTGTTAGACGCTGCCATGGATTTGCTCCATCCGGATTCATAGTACCCGCAGGAACCATCCTCAAGCTGCAAATTCACGATACTGTAATTGTAGGCACCAGGAGCCAAATCGTCTTCGATGCGGGACTTCATACCGGAAACCCTGCGAATTTGGGAACCCGTCATCCACTGCATCACATCAAAATAGTGGACACCACAGTCAATAACCGGCGGGCAATCATCAATCAGGCGTTTGTAACGGGGCCAGTTCATGCAGTGATGATTCTGCGCCATACGCATGACGATCGGCTTTCCGATTGCACCTGCATCAATCAACTCCTTCACTTTCAGATAAGAGCGGTTGAACCTCAAAATATGGCCGATACGGACTTTAATCGGTGCCGAAAGCACCAGATCACGAAACTCACGCGTTTCATCGAGTGTCGCCGCCATGGGCTTTTCACACAGCACATGGATTCCATGCTTTATGCAGTCTTTCAGGATTGGGAGATGGGTATTGGTGTAGGTTGCAATGATAAAAATATCAACATCAGGATTGCACAGGTATTCCTTATAATCATCAGAATAGCTATCCGCCTGATATTTTCTTGCAAACTGACGAGCGAGGTCGAGGTTTTTGTCCACCACTCCGCAGATACGGATACTATCCCGGTAGTAGATGTCCGCAATGTGTTCGCCACCAATATGACCGCAGCCGACCAGCACAACTCCATATGTTTTTTTCATTCCATAATCACCCGAATTTTAAAATTGACAGTCCGTGTTTCCGCCGTTCGACGGCAGGTGCATTGCCTCCGCATAAAAAAGCCGGATTTTATCGCCCCCAATAAAATCCTTTATACACCTTTATAATTATACCTACTTCTACCCGCTCCGTAAACACTCTTTTGTTATTTTAAAAAAATTTGTTTAGTTGCACAAAGTGTTCTGACTCAATTCGCCATTTCGCGTGAGGATCACGTACATTACGAGCAGGCTCGCAAAATATAGCTCTCTCATATTCCAGGATTCCCAGATTTAGTGATAAAAAAAGCACCCGGGAAACTCCCGAGTGCTTTGTGAATCACTAGGTTTCAAAAGCTGTGGATTAAAGAATGACCTCATGGCCGGTCTTAGCAGACTCGTAGATGCCGCAGAGCATCTTCATCATCGCTACGCCGTCTTCCGGGGTATTGATGAGGGTTGCGTTGCCGTTGATGCAGTCGATGAAGTGTTTGATTTCTCTCTGGAAGCCGCCGACCATGATGTCGTCCTCATGGTAGACAATCTTGGTATCGGTCAGATAATCGCACTCTTCAGAGTAGATTTCCATATCCGGCATAACTCTTGCGCCGGCTTTGGTACCCTTGACATCGAGGGAAACGACATCGCCTTTGATGTGCTGAGAATAGGAAACCTCAACCGTCATGACAGCGCCGTTGTCGAATTTCAGGGTTGCAATACAATGGTCCTCAACATCGTTGAAATCGGAATAATCTTCCGGACGATATCTCGGGAACTCTTTGATATTGTTTCTGGCGCCAATCTTATTGAAGGTCACGCCATAGATTGCAGACGGGTTCGGTTTGCCCATCAGGTTCCAGCCGAGGTCAATCATATGTACAGAGAGGTCGATAAGCGGGCCGCCGCCGGATCTCTTGGAATCTGCAAACCAACCGCCCGGGTTGCCGACTCTTCTGACATATTTGGTGTCGACATGATAGATGTCGCCGAATTTGCCAGCGTTGATAAGATCTTTCATGACCTGAGCGTTTTTGCCAAATCTTCTGACGAAGCCGAGCATGAGGATCTGATTGGGATGCTCTTTCGCAACTGCGAGCATCTCTTTTGCTTCCTCTTCGTTGAGAGCCATCGGCTTCTCGCAGAGGACATGTTTGCCGGCCTTAAGAGCGGCTATGGTAGCACCCTTATGAATGTTGTTCCAGACCGTTACGCTGACAGCGTCGATGTCTGCTTTTTCGAGCATTTCGTCATAGCTGCCGTAATACTCTTTGATGCCGTATTTCTCAGCATAAGCTTTTGCTCTTTCCAGGTTGATATCGCAGCAAGCTGCAACCTCGACCTCGTCCGGAATGTTGTTGTAGCCAATCATATGGTGGTTCGAGATGTTACCACAGCCAATGATACCTACTTTTATCTTGCCCATTTCCATAACCTCCTAATGGTTTAATTATTCTGTAGCCTCCGCTTCCCACAGAAAACGGAAATCATAGATGGCATAAAACGCTAAAACTGATACAAAAATTCCGTTCTTTCTTAACAAAAAAGACCGGAACCCATACCTATCAGTCATCTGCGTTTTATACACTATTATTTTACTCTCAAAGCTGTCAAAACACAATTGTCAATTCCCGAGAAAAATAGAAAGCTCTTTTATCCATTATGTCAAAAGCGCTTCCACCAACGTTTTGTTCCGGCAGTGTTGTAACGGGATAAAGATGAGAGATATTCTATGGAAATTGCGCCTGATTCTTTATGAAAAAAGGTGGGTATCCCCTTCTATTTCCTCTATCCGCCTGTCTTTTCAGTATATATAGTATATCCAACATCAAAAAAGCCGATGCTCAGGCAAAAGCATTTGAACAGGAATAATTAATCGCGTTTTCTAATTAGGAATCTATGGACAAAAGAAAACAGCCGGAAAAGCAGAAATAGATTGACCTGCACACCCGATGTGTTATAATCGGGATATCAGAAGGAGAACAATTGTATGGATGAAATTCTTAAAGAAATCTATTCTAACCCTGATTTTATGGAAATCGTCAGGGATTTGGTGCAACATGAAACAGTATTGCAGATGAAGCAGTTCCGGCAGCACTATAGAACCACCTGTTTTGATCACTGCATAGTTGCTTCTTATTACTGCTACCTTATCTGCCGCAAGCACGGATGGGATTATGTATCCTGTGCCAGGGCCGCCATGCTGCATGACCTGTTTCTCTACGACTGGCGGAAACGGGAAAACGGGAGAAAAGTCTTGCATGCTCTGACTCATCCCCGTACTGCTTATGAGAACGCCTGCAAAATTACCGAACTAAACGACAGGGAAACCGACATCATCCTCAAGCATATGTGGCCGGTGACGCTCAGTTTCCCAAAATATAAGGAAAGTTATGTTTTAACGTTGGTGGACAAATTCTGCGCCATGTCAGAGGTATTCGAGGATCTCTCCCGCCGCCATGCAATGACCCACTTTCTGCGCTATGCCTGCTTTTTCCTTAGTGCAGTTATGATTCATATTTAAGCGGAAGTTATATTTCAATAAAAGGCGATGGACTTTTGTCCATCGCCTTTTTCATCTCTGCGGCTTCATCCTCAGGATGCTGAGAGAAGCTTGAAGTTATTGAATTTTACGCTCATTGGGATATCCGGCATTTCCAGCGAGAGGAAATTGCCGCTTTTCTCATCCAAAATCAGAGTAAATTTTCCGCTATCCGATTCCCCACTGACCAAAAACTGGCCGTGTTCAAAGGAAACACTCACCCCATTTTGGCGGGCTGCGGCATCCAGCGCTTTGACCACTGCGGAGACTGCCGCCTTGCTTAGTGCGGAATTCGGGTCAATGTCTACGCTAAGTCCTAAATATTCCACCGTCAGCTTATCGCTTTGATAGGTGAATTTCATCCCTGCCACCGGATCCGGACTTGTAATTGTGATCATGCAGGTGCCGGGGGTCTCTCTTCTCACGCCCGCTTCAAAGGAGAAATCTCCATAGGTAAACTGTGCGCTGCTTTCAAACGGTTGAGTCACAGAACTGGGAAGATTGGAGCCGTCCATCGTATCCGACTGCTTTTTCCCGCATCCGGTCAGGCAGGTAAGGCCCATAGTCAAGGCCAAAATCCCCACTAAAATCCTTTTGCCCATCTTTACATTCCCCCGAATGGTTTTAGGCTTAAGGAAAATCATTGTACCCGCTTCCTATACGCCCTTAATTTGCAAGAATGCGTCGGACAAACAGCCGATTATATCGGTTGCAAGCATCGAGTACTGTGACATCTGCTGCGCGCATAAATCCGCTGCCAGTCCATGGAGAAAAACCCCCGCGATTGCCGCTTTGTCTGCGTCAATGCCCTGTGCGAGCAGCGCGCCGATGATTCCGGTGAGCATATCTCCGCTTCCCCCACGGGAAAGGCCGCTGTTTCCAGTCTCATTGAAATAAACGCGTCCGTCATTCGTTGCAATGACAGTATATGCGCCCTTGAGTACGGTTATCACCCCATATTGCTGTGAAAAAGATAGCGCCGTGCCGACACGGTCAGCCTGTACCTGAGCGGTTGTCTTCGAACACAGGCGGGCCATTTCGCCGGGATGGGGGGTCACAATCGTCGGCGCTTTCCGGCAAAGGAGATCCTCCGGATGGTCACTGATGACATTGAGTGCATCCGCATCCAGCACAAGCGGTACCTCCGCCTGCCGGATCAGCGTTTCGGTGACCGCCCGGGTGTCCTCGCACCAGGACATCCCACAGCCTGCGGCGACAGCGCTCATCGAATTTGCGCGTTTTACAATGGGATTCGCCTCTTGCGCGGATACGGCGCCGGTTATTCCCATCTTCAGCGGGAGCATCACTGCCTCGGGGACGGAAGCGGTCAGCGTTCGCGTCACCTGTTTCGGAGCTGCCAGCGTCACAAGCCCCGCGGAAGCGCGCAGGGCCGCTTTCCCTGCCATTTGGGCCGCTCCCATCATGCCCGAGCTGCCCGCAAGCAGCAGCAGCTTACCGAAATCCCCCTTATTGGCGTCTGCTTTGCGATCGGGAATTGCAGCGGATATCATTCGTTCCGTAATGGTTCTGCTCTTGATACCAAGGGAAGAAAAAACCGGCGCGCTGATACCGATATCTGTAACGACAACCTCCCCGCAGTATCCTGCGCCGGGATAAAGCAGATGTCCGAGTTTCTTCGCCGCAAAGGTGATGGAGACTGCACTCGAAAAACACTCTCCCTCCACTTCACCGGTGTCCGCATTCGCGCCGCTTGGCAAATCCACCGCATAGACGCGTTTGCCTTCCTTCCGGCACTGCACAGCAAACGAGGAGACCGTCTCGGGAAGTTTTCCGTGAAAGCCGATACCAAATACCGCATCGACAACAAAATCCGCCGCACACACTGCCTCTTGTGAAGCCTCCATGCCTTTAGCCGCATCAAGGACCGCTACATCCTCCGGCAGCCGTTCAAACATGGTCCTTGCGTTATCTGCTTTCGGTTCACCCAGTGTGAGCACAACTGTCACCCAAAAGCCCCGTTCACTCAGGTGTCTGGCAATGACGAAGCCGTCACCCCCGTTGTTGCCGTTGCCGCACAAAACGACGGCTTTACAGGCGCTTTCCCGCTGTAAAATCACTTTGGAAGCGGCAGTGCCCGCACGCTCCATCAGCGGCAGAAACTCACAGGCGCCGCTTTCCACAAAAGCTTGCTCCGCCGCCTTCATCTGTTTGGAAGATACCACATACATGCTTTATCCCTCCACTGCGACCACAAAGGCCGCCGCATATTCCTCCGTGTGCGTCAGACTGACGCTGAAGGTCAAGTTTCTCTGCTTCACAATTTCTTTCGCCCTGCCGCCAAATTCAAAATAGGGCGCGCCGAGAGAGTCTCTGAGGACAGAAATATCCGTCAGTGCAAATCCCCGGATTCCTGTTCCGAGCGCCTTGGAAAATGCCTCCTTCGCACAGAAATTGGCGGCAATCGTCTGCGGTTTGGCCTTTTTTTGTTCAAACATCGTCCGCTCAGCATCCGAAAACACCCTCGTATAAAAACGAGGGTGCCGCAGGCTCTGCTCCATTCTTTTAATTTCCAGTAAATCAATTCCCGTAGAAAACTTCATTTCTAATCTCCCTGGGCAAGTAGTTTTTGATGCCCGCAAAAACGCGTTCCGGCATGTTCATGATAACAAGCGTACGCCCTTTATCGTTGTGGCGGAAGACAATGTAATAGATATCCGGAGATTTCAAAGAATCGCACACAATAAGCTTGGTATCGATGTTCTCTGGAATTTGGACATCCGAGGTGTATTTCCCAAATTTTTCAATGTTCTGCGCCTTGATGGTAACCAGACGTTTGCGTTTGCGCTGTGCAATGATTTTATCAATGTCAATTTCTCCGTTTGTGACTGCATACTCATACTCAATGCTCAGTCCCGTAAACAAATACCAGCCGCCAAACAGTGCGCCGCAGGCCACAAACACAACAATCATGGACCAGACACTGTCCGAAGGAACCGCAAAAACAAGTCCAAGTGCAATAAGCGCCGCGAGAATCAATCCAACACGGATGAGCACGTCCAAAACGGTTGTCTTCTTTTTCACCAGGTGTTCAATAAAAATGTCCATGTATAAACCATCCCTTTCTAAAAGGCATTCCCTGCAACAGGATGCCGGTAAACCGTGATTGAAATCAGCCGGAGCCTTCCTTTCAGAAAAAGGACAAACTCCCACACCCTTGTCAAGCGGAAGCTTTCCCTATTGGGCGTTCCGATTATCGCGTGAATGCGATAATCGGCTATCGCTGAAGGCGTACCATAAAAATAAAATTCATAGCCGCCTTTGGTTATTATAGCATACTTCGCTATAGGTTGACAATTCTATATCATTAGTACAATGTGAAGAAATTGTGAAGGATTCTTCTGTTCGATTTTTACGAAAGAGGGAAATCCCCTCTTGCAAAAATCAGAGATTCGTGGTATTGTTTAATCCATATAGGATGAAACGCTTTGACCGAGAGAGTAATCTTTCCGGCATCCCGGTAAAAGAGAGAGCCTTCCACCGGCTGAAAGAAGGCTTATGGGTACCCCGAAACGACGAAGTTCACTCGCGAGCGGCTTTGCTGAACCGGATAAACAGTAGGCAAAGACGGGATTATGCCCCGTTATAGCTATGAGTGTCCCGTAGTGTTCCTGCGGGGACTTAAGGGTGGTACCGCGGAAGATAGCTTTCGTCCCTTTTGGCTTTTATGCCTTGAGGACGAAAGCTTTTTTATTTTCCCATCATTCCGGGAATCTTTATCAGATCAGAAATTTGAGGTGAATCATATGAAAACAGCACTGGAAAACATCAAATCCACTGCACTGACCGCACTGGAACAGGTGCAGGATTTAAAGGAACTCGACGCGCTACGCGTCAAGTTTCTCGGCAAGAAAGGGGAACTGACCGCCATTCTAAAGCAGATGGGTTCCCTCTCCGCAGAGGAACGCCCGGTCATCGGGCAGGTGGCAAACGAAGTCCGCTCCGCGATTGAGCAGGGCGTCGCCCAAAACGTCGAGCGCCTGAAAAAGGCCGCTTTGGAGACAAAGCTAAAGGAAGAGACCCTCGATGTGACCATGCCGGGCAAGCACCATGAGCTCGGCAAGCAACATCCGGTCAACATCGTGCTCGATGAAATCAAGGAAATTTTCCTCGGCATGGGCTTTGATTTGGCACAGGGCCCGGAGGTTGAGTACGACTACTATAACTTTGAAGCGCTCAACATCCCTAAAGACCATCCGGCAAGAGATACCCAGGACACCTTCTATATCAATGATGATATTGTCCTTCGTACCCAGACTTCCAACGTGCAGATTCATGTGATGGAAAATCAGAAGCCCCCGATCCGAATTCTTGCCCCGGGCCGTGTGTACCGCTCCGATGCGGTCGACGCCACCCACTCTCCCCTCTTCCACCAAATCGAGGGCCTAGTTGTGGACAAGGGCGTGACCATGGCAGATTTAAAGGGGACGCTGGAAACCGTCGCAAAGCGCCTGTACGGCGAGGATGCGCAGGTCCGTTTCCGCCCGCACCATTTCCCGTTCACCGAGCCTTCGGCGGAAATGGACATCATGTGCTTCCACTGCCACGGCGAAGGCTGCCGCCTGTGTAAGGGCGAGGGCTGGATTGAAATCCTCGGCTGCGGCATGGTCCATCCGAAGGTCCTCAAGACCTGCGGCATCGACCCGGAAATTTACTCCGGCTTTGCTTTTGGTATGGGCCTCGAGCGTATCGTTATGAGGCGCTTCAACATTGACGACCTGAGACTGCTGGTCGACAACGACCTGCGGTTCCTGAATCAGTTTTAAGGGAGGGTACTAGGATGAATCTATCGATGAAATGGCTGGCCGATTACACCAAAATCGAGACCACGCCAAAAGAGTTTTCCCATAAAATGACGATGTCCGGTTCCAAGGTGGAAGGATACGAAATCGAAGGAGAGGAAATCAGCAACGTCGTCGTCGGCAAAATCCTCTCCATCGAGCGGCATCCCAACGCGGATAAGCTCGTCGTCTGTATGGTGGATGTCGGAGCGGATGCGCCTTTGCAAATCTGCACCGGTGCAACAAATTTGAAGGAAAACGACTATGTACCGGTCGCCCTGGACGGCTCTATCCTGCCGGGCGGCAAAAAAATCAGGAAAGGGAAACTCAGGGGCATGGAGAGCAACGGCATGCTCTGCTCGCTTTCTGAGTTGAACCTGACGACTCACGACTTTCCAAACGGCATCGAGGACGGCATCTATGTGCTCGAAAATGAGGCCCCTCTCGGCCAGGATATCCGCAAGACTCTGGGCTTAAACGACGTCTCCGTGGAATTTGAGATCACCTCCAATCGCCCGGACTGCCTGTCCGTCATTGGGTTGGCCAGAGAGGCCGCCGCCACCTACGGCACCGAGCTTACCCTGCATGAGCCCGAGGTGAAAGAGTGCGGAAACGACGATATCCACAACTACCTGAGTGTGACAGTGGAAAACCCACAGCTCTGCCCGCACTATATTGCAAGAGTGGTAAAAAACATCAAGATTGAGCCGTCTCCGCGCTGGATGCGCGAGCGCCTGCGTGCAAGCGGCGTGCGCCCCATCAACAATATCGTGGACATCACAAACTATGTCATGCTCGAATACGGCCAGCCGATGCACGCGTTTGACCTCAAATACATGAAAGACGGCAAAATTATTGTCCGAAACGCGAAAGAGGGAGAATCCATCACCACGCTCGACGGCGAAGTGAGAACCCTCTCCCCCGAGATGCTCGTCATTGCGGACGCGGAGAAGCCCTCCGCTGTGGCAGGCGTTATGGGCGGTGAGTACAGCGGCATTATGGACGACACCAACACCATCGTGTTCGAGTCCGCCTGCTTTCACGGCCCGTCCGTGCGCCGCACCGCACAAAAGCTCGGCATGCGCACCGAAAGCTCCGGCCGCTATGAGAAGGGCCTCGACCACAATACCACGCTCCCGGCTGTCATGCGTGCCTGCGAGCTGGTGAACCTCCTTGGAGCAGGAGAAGTCGTCGACGGCATGATTGACGTCAACAATGCGAAAAACGAGCCGGTTGTTTTAAAACTCGAGACGGAATGGATCAATCACTTCCTCGATATCAATCTCAGCCGCGATGAGATGGCTGCTATCCTTACAAAAATCGGCTTTACCGTGGACAGTGAGGATAATATCCATGTCCCGTCTTTCCGCTCCGATATCGAGCACAAGGCGGATATCGCGGAGGAAATCGCCCGTTTCTATGGCTACAACAATATTCCGGTCACCCAAATTCGCGGTAGTGCCGAAGGCCATCTGACCCCCGCACAGAAGTTTGAGCGCAAAGTTAATCAGACGATGGTCGCACTCGGCTGCTATGAGATCATGACCTATTCTTTTATCAGCCCGAAATACTACGATAAAATCGCGATGCCTGCCGATGACAAGCGCCGTGACTCCGTTACCATCCGCAACCCGCTCGGCGAGGACACCAGCATCATGCGCACGACGATGCTCCCCTCCATGCTGGAAACCCTCTCGAAAAACTATAACAACCGCAACGCCTCGGCAAAGATGTTCGAAATCGGCAATATCTATCTGCCGCAGGGCGAGGGCAAACTCCCGGTGGAGGAACCGACCCTTGCCATCGGCATGTACGGGGAGGACGCGGACTTCTTCACGCTCAAGGGCATGATCGAGCAGCTGCTCACCACCTGCGGAATCGAGGGTGCAGAATTCACTGCACAAAGGGAAAATCCGACCTTCCATCCCGGGAGATGCGCGGATATTACAATCGGCAGTGAGCATCTCGGCGTTCTTGGGGAAGTCCATCCGATGGTACAGGAAAACTACTCCATTGGTGCCCGTGCTTATGCGGCAGTTTTGGATGTGCCGGTGATGATGGCTCATGCAAATACGGAAAAACAGTATACCCCGCTCCCGAAATATCCGGCAACCTCCCGTGATCTGGCACTTTTGTGCAACGAGGAGCTCCCGGTCGGTGAGATTGAAAAGGCAATCCGCGGTGCGGTGAAAAATCATCTGGAAAACGTCAAGCTTTTCGATATCTACCGCGGCGCGCAGGTCGGTGAAGGCAAAAAGAGCGTTGCTTACACAATCACCATGCGCTCTGCCGACAGTACCCTGACCGATGAAGAAGCGGATGGCGCCGTCAGAAAGATTTTGAAAGCACTGAAAAAAATCGGTGTTACCCTGCGTACGTAACGGGAAAATCCTTGCTTTCATTTTATAATTGATGTATGATATGGTAAAAACCAGCACATAATCCAAGAAGGGGTGAAATGTATGCATGAACCGACTATGACATTTAAAATCCATGAAGATAAAGAAAGTGAAATGAAACAGATCCTCACCACGGTGTATGATGCGCTGACAGAAAAGGGGTACAACCCAATCAACCAGATTGTCGGCTATATCCTTTCTGAGGACCCGACATACATCACAACCCACAAAAATGCCCGCAGCCTGATTCGCCGCATTGACCGCGACGAACTGCTTCAGGCTCTGGTCAAATCCTACCTACAGGCATAACAACAGATTATGAATCCCGTTTTCTTCCTAAGCGGTCAGGCAATATGCCCGGCCGCTTAGGTTTTCTTCACTGATTTTTCATTTTACATAATCTCATTTTTATGTTATAATGACAAATACAGCTTTCAAAGGCATACACCATACGATAAGGAGGTCATGCAGGTATGGCAGAAAAGAAGAGTGAGAAAAAGCTGTCGTTCCCAATGTACAAGGGCAAGCCTCTTG
Source organism: uncultured Oscillospiraceae bacterium (assembly GCA_900543705.1). Lineage (GTDB taxonomy): Bacteria > Bacillota > Clostridia > Oscillospirales > Ruminococcaceae > Pseudoruminococcus_B. The sequence continues at coordinate 24,011 of UQSL01000009.1, read as the reverse complement.
TCAGAAACGGCAACACATTATATTACGGCGATATGTCCGACGAATACGTCATCATGATGCAAATCCTCTCCACCAAGGAATTTGACGGGGAGCAGATTGCAGATAAAGTCCTTGTCCAGCTGATGCTGACAGACCCGGAGGTCCGCCCCAAAAAGCGCATTGTGAAAAAGAGTGAACAGGACGGGTTGTACAACGCAATGGATATCTCTTATATCTGGCTAACAAGGGCGCTTAAGCCGAAAGAAACTCCTGCGCAAAACTGAAGTCAAAAAATCCCTTTCTCCAAGAAGGAGAAAGGGATTTTTTGACTGTTCAGCCCATTTGGTATCGTACTGAGTAAGCAGATGCATCTGAGAAAGGATTTCGGATTTTCAGAATTTACCAAGGTATAAGAAGCCTACGCTTTCGGATATTTTCCGGTTATAACGAGGTTTCCCATGTTGTCCTCGGATACTGAGAGTTCAGTTATCCCAATAGGGAGCTTGACAGGACCATCCTTTGGCTGACGGGTAATGAGGTACTCCCCACTGTAGTAGAACCGCCCCGCTTTTAAATGTTCAAAATAGTCTTCCAAACACCAATTTTTATTGTAGAGAATCTGAGCATGCGGCTTTCCTACATAGCGGATATGCCACGGCTCATAGGATATGCCGGTTTTTGCAGTTTTATCCTTTGGATACCGGACAATAAAGCCGTACTTCCACCCTTGAGAGGCGATGAACTGCCCGGCACTGGATTTGATAAAGCCCGGCCCTGCCAGACCATAGACATAGACATCCATTGCAAGGCCGGTTTCATGCTCGCTCTCACCCGGCTTTGCAGCAGTGGTACTTCCCTCCTCAGCGAAGACTTCCTCCTGTTCTTCCCTGGAGCGGTAGGAGTTGTTGACGTATAGCTTTTCCCCGGTCTGCTCGAGCACCGCAGCACTCAACTCGGAATAAGATTGCAGTGCACATGTGTTCATCAGCAGACCGGTATTCTTGTACTCTTCCAGAGAGAAGGTCATGTTCCCGGTGGGATGCTCCGCATTGATAAGCACCAGGGATTCCCCAACCTGCACATCTTTTCGGTTCATCAAATCCGACAGTTCGATCGTTTCCAGTTGTTCTGGGGAGAAATTAACCTGTCGGAATTCGATATTCCGGAACAAGGCAGAAACCTGCTGGGAAATGGCAAAGAGCCAATCACTGCGAAGGATAAGTGCTCCGACAGCCGCAAGGAGAGCGAACGTCGCTACACAGAAAACCACAATTCCTGCTTTGAATTTATGCTTTTGTTTCATCAAGTGCTGATCTCTCCATCTGTATCATCAATCCGGTATCCAGTCATTTCAAAAGGTTTGGTCCCATGTCTCGGCATAAGAGACCGCGGTTTCCCCAATTTCGCTGAGTTCGAAAATTCACTGTCCTTGACCTGAGTGGAAGAAGTAAAACGCATGACTCCTGCTTACTCTACAATAAATCCAGAAACGAAAATTCTGTTTTATTCTGTAAAGAGCCTTGTGCCACATCGGTGGTATTCTCTCCTGTATGAATTTCCTCCACATGGAAAGCCCTCATGACATTCTCGTGACTGTACGCTGCCGAGGTGGCCGCTATCAAAACACTGACCAGGATGATAACAATCTTTTTCATGTCAATTCAACTCCATTTCTGACACGCTGCAAAGCAATGGTTTTCGAAACTGCTGCGAAATATGGAAGTTTCCTCCATGTTATCCTGTAAAAGGCAGGAGCATTTCAGAACGTTTCATGCCGGGGGCGTTCCTTTTTTGTCTAACCGATTGCCGCGAACAGCTGGTCATATTCAGATTTGAGTGTGTCCCGGTTTGTTCTGATCTCTTCAAGCTTTGCCTGCAAAGAGGCGTTTTCCGTTTCATAGACCGTTTTGCTGATTTGCCCACTGCGAAACTGCTGTTCCATCCGTTTTAAATCCCCCTCGGTCAAATCGAACTGCTTTTGTTGTTCGAGCAGATCGCTTGCCTTGCTCCAGGCTGCACCCACATCAAAGTCGGACTGGATACCCTTTCCGATATTAATCCGGCTTTGCTCGCAGCGGCTAATACTATGATAGATGTCCGTCACATCGGAAAGATATTCCGCATAATTATAGCCGGAATCTTCGGAATCCGAATTGGCTCCGGTCATCATATAGCGTGCCTTATCCTGTTCTATCTGCTGATAATAACTGTTGAGCTCCTCATCCAGCTCCATTGTCCGCTCCAGATAATTCTCATACTTTTCCTGATGGCGTTCACGTTCCTGCTGCTGCACCAGTTCCTTTTGGTTTGCGAATTCTACCGAGCTATCATAATACACATTGCCATGGAGGCTTTCGCTGTACAAGCTCACATCCTTTGGAATATAGAGTACGACATTGTTTGCCCGGGAATCGGATACTATGCTTTCAATCATCGTCCGTACAGAAACGTTGAAAACCGGCAGATCCTCCTTCACTTCAAGCATAACCGTTGTACGGTCTGCCTGTTGGGTAGTGGTCACATTGGTCTGATAAAACCGGTTGTCATAGTACTCAATCCGGACTTGGCCGTCGGTAGATTGCTTCACTTCCACGGTAAAATATCCGTTTGAGGCAGTCAAATCGATGCGCTTGGACTCGGGGTTGATGATTTCGGATTTCTTGTTTTCTTCGCTTTCTTTTACAACAGTATTGTAAATATCCATCACGTCATTGACGGCAAACGGGACAGAAATTGCCGTACCGAGAAAACTTATGCCCATAACAATACAGAGTATCATGACAAACCGCTTAAACATTCTGTTCCTCCCCTTCCTCTTCCGCATTCTTTTGTTGCTTTCTCACCGGGCGGGTATACCGGTGGAACCGTTCAACCAGGTACCGATAGCACTTACGCACCAGCCAGCCGCAGAAGATCGCTCCCGCAACACCCAAAGCTATGCAAAATATGCTGGCAAACAGTGAGCACAGGCCAATCCAGAACGTTCCAAACACAAACGAAGAAACCGCTACAATCAAGCCGATGATGCCGGCAAAGGCCAGAAATGCGAACATCATTGTCGCAGAGGCCAGCAGTAAAATCAGAGGCGGAACAATGATAATCATTAAAAACACGAGGACAAGCAACAGAAAAAAGCCGCCGATATTGAGGTCTTTCACTTTTCTTGACACCTTTTTGTAGTCGATTTTCGGGCGCTGTTGTTTTGGAATCTGCTGCTCCCCTTTTTCTTCAGTAATAATCTGCCTGGCGATATCATAAGGGGAACCGAGTGAAGCAGAGATTTCATCCTCAGTTTTCCCCTGATTTTTTCCGTCCTCAAAGTATTCCGCGTAATCGCGCATAATTTCATAAATTTCTTCTTCCGGTATCTGGCGTTTCAAATACCGTTCCAGACTGGACAGATAATCAAGCTTTGTCATCAGTTTCACCCCACAAAATTTCATTTACCATACCGGAAAATTCTTTCCATTCCTCTTTGAGCGACCACAGATAGCCTCTTCCCCTGACAGTCATCCTGTAATATTTCCGGGCCGGTCCTCCGCTGCTTTCCACCAGATAGGTTTCAAAGTAATCTTCTTGTGTCAGCCTGCGGAGAATGGGATAGACTGTTCCCTCATTGATTTCAGTATAAGAGGCGATGTTCTGCACGACTTCATAGCCATACATATCATGTCTATCGATCAAAGCTAGAATACACATTTCAATCACACCTTTGCGAAATTGTGTGTTCATGTACTCACCACCTTTAATGGAATTATAGCACAGTACTGTTTATTACACAATACTAAATTTATAAAAATACTTGGTAGTATTTATTATTTTACTCTCCACAACTGGGTCAACATATACAGTTTCTGTTTTGTATCTTGGTACAGCTTTTCCCTATCTTTTAAAAGTTTATTAGGATATAATGACTCGTAACGGCAGGTATGCCATCACTTTTGATGAGTGAAGATGACCGCAGGGTATTTCCCCGAATGCTCGACGTGCTTTATATCAAATCCAAACAGGAAAGCCGTTCGGGGTTTTTCACGTATCGGCGTTACTGGGCCGCTGTTCCAATCAGGATCATTGACAACCGGAGATTTCCTCCATTTAACTGTGAGAGAAAAGGGAGAAGGTTTATTCAATGTGGGTAGTCTTTGCATTTGGTTCTGCGTTTTTTGCCGGGCTCACCTCGATCCTTGCAAAATGCGGGATTAAGCAGACGGATTCCAATGTGGCAACCGCCATCCGTACGGTTGTAGTATTAATATTTTCCTGGATTATGGTGTTTCTCACCGGATCTCAAACTACGATTTCCTCTGTGGGCGCAAAGGCATGGGTTTTTTTAATTCTCTCCGGCCTTGCAACCGGAGCTTCCTGGCTGTGCTATTTCCGGGCGCTTCAATTAGGCGATATCAACAAGGTTGTCCCAATCGATAAATCGAGCACCGTACTCACCATGGTACTGGCCCTGATTTTACTGGGAGAGGGTATCACCTGGATCAAAGGGATTTCCATACTTGCCATCGCTTTCGGCACCTATCTGATGATTCAGAAACAGGAGACTCAGCACACAGAGCCGGAAAGGCCAAAAAGCAATTTGTGGTTTGTCTATGCCGTGCTCTCCGCAGTCTTCGCGAGCCTCACGGCAATTCTCGGAAAAGTCGGCATCAGCGGTGTGGAGTCAAACCTTGGAACTGCTATTCGCACCTGCGTTGTTCTGCTAATGGCCTGGGTCGTTGTCTTTGTCACCGGAAAGCAGCACACGGTTCGGCAAGTACCCAAGCGGGAATTCGGCTTCATCTTCCTTTCCGGTCTTGCAACCGGGGCCTCCTGGCTGTGTTATTACAAGGCCCTACGGGATGGCCTGGCCAGTGTTGTTGTACCGATTGACAAACTAAGCATCTTGGTCACCATCGCTTTTTCCTATCTTGTATTCAAAGAAAAGCTTAACCGAAAAGCACTGGCCGGTCTTGTGCTGATTGTTGCCGGTACTCTGGCGATGCTGCTGTAACAGAGTTATAAAAAAAACAGAGGGTAAAAGATTCACCCTCTGTTTTTTCGTTTTCACAGAACCCTACGCATTGCCGTTTCGAAGATTCCTGCCAGAAGCCCCTTTATACTTATCGCGTCTTTTTCACCTGGACCACTCGATTTTCCTGCACGGTAATTCGAAAGTCTCCGCTTTGGAAGACGATTTTCCCGCCTCCAAAAGTGATGATTCGTTCGATTTGTTCACACAGTCGCATCCCCCATTCCCGTTCAATGGGTTTGACGAATCGAACAAAGCCGTCTTTTACGCCGCGCCGGAACAACTCCATCATCAGCGCATGAGGCTCGCTCAAATGCTCCGCCTGTTTAAAAAAATTACATGCCTTGCAGCAGAGCACAAGGTTGTAAAACTGTCCCGGTCCGCCCGCAGAGCGGGGAAGATAATGATCGAGCGTTGCATTTGCCATGGATAGGCGTTTGCCGCAGTAATAGCACCTACCCTGTTCCCGCAAGAAAATATAGCGTTTGACTGTCTTGTCCCTTAGCATATGATCCATCCTCTATCCAAAGAAAGCGGCGGATACACTCCGCCGCTTTTTCCTGCTGATATCAATTTCTGCTTATCTCTCATCCCCGAGGAAGAAGAGCGCAACCGTTCCCGGTCCAGAGTGTGCACCGATGACCGGCCCGACATAGTGAATCAAAGACGATTCAATACCAAAGCGCTGCTTTACCTGGTCCTCTACATACCGGGCATCCGCTTCACAGTCCCCATGGCTGATAAAGACGCGGGGATTTTTGCCCTTAAAGCTTCCCAGCTGCTTTTCCATGTTGTCCACCAGAGCGTTTAGGGACTGCTTCCTGCCGCGCACCTTGGCAATCGGAATCAGGCGGCCTTCGTTATCCACATGCAGTACCGGCTTGACGCTGAGCATGGAACCGAAGATGGCGGCCGCTTTGGAGACACGCCCGCCTCTATGAAGATGAAACAAATCGTCGACGGTAAAGTTATGGCACAGGTGGAGTTTGTTGTTCTCCACCCAGTCGCGCACTGTATCAATATCTTCCCCTTTCAGCTTCATCCGCACAGCATAGTCGATGAGGAGGCCTTCGCCCAGAGAAGCGCACAGGGAATCCACAACATAGATTTTCTGTTCCGGATATTTTTCCAGTAATTCCTCCGCCGCCAGCCGGTCGCTGTTATACGTGCCGCTGAGCGCCGATGAAAATGCGATGCACAGGATATCGTATCCTTTCTGGAGGTATTCCTCAAACACTATAGTCGCCTTTTCCGGTGTGACCTGCGCGGTAACCGGCATGTTACCCGCGCGCATTTTTGCATAAAACTCCTTTGGAGTCAGACGGTTATCCGCTTCTCCTGTGTAGGTTTTCGATTCAATGGTATATGGCATCGGCAGGATGACAAGCCCGTTTTTTTCAAGATAATCCTCCGGCAAATCACAGCAAGGATCTGTGATAATGATATAATCCCTGTTCATTTCTGGCACCTCTTTTTCCTAGGCACATCCACCGTGCCGCTCTTTTTCATCTATTATAATATAGTTCCACAAAACAGGCAAGTAAATCCGAATCCCATTGCAAATTTCATAAAATTATTCCAGTTTCTGTTTCTGCGTCTGGGCATTGTAATCGTTGAGCTTGGAAAGTGTGGAGGATTGGCCTTCCGTCACCTCGGTAAAGGATTCCGGCACGTCACCCACAATTACCGTCTGCGCAACCTGAAAGCTGCTTGTTACATCCGTCGTCTGGGTATAACCGGGGATAATCACAGTAACAGTCACCTTGATTTCAAACACAATCTGATGCAGGGTCTGGTTGATACCCGCTGTCTGAAAGCTGCTTTTGAGCTCGGATTCTACATATCCCTCCGGCACGACCCGAAATTCAATTTCAGGCCCATGCCCGGATAAAAACGCACCGCCAAACAGCGTACCGACCGGTAACCGTATTTTCTGCTGCTGCGGATCGTTCAGACGCTCCATCACCGCATCCATGAGTGCTGCATTAACCTTGTTTGCCGTGACAGTGTCTGTTTCGATGGCGGCGATATCCCCCTGGGAATTTCTCGTCAGTGTTACAAACGAGCTGTACTTGACGCCAAGTTTGTCAAGTTCCGTGTTCACTGCGTCATTGATGGCTCTTGTCGCCACATTTTTAGCCTGATACAGGCTCGATTTTTTTATGATCGGGCGCAATTTCCAGTCGAGAAGGAAAAAGAGCCCGACAATGATGGACAACAGCCAGAACCAGCGCAGTAATATACGCTTCTTCTCCCGGCTGCTCCGAATCCGTTTTGCTGCCATGTTCCTCACATCCCAGTTTCCGTCTTTATCCTATAACTATGGAGAATGGAAGAAAAATGTGCAGAAATCAACTCAAAATCACTGGAAATGCTTCATAATGAACCGAAGTGCGGAAAGTTTTCCTTCATAAGGAGGATAACGGAACTGTACTTGGAAGCCGCTTTTTATCAATACACTCTGATAGTGTGTGAAGGTATCGAAGCTCTTTTTCCCATGATAGCAACCCATCCCACTCATTCCAACGCCCCCAAAGGGAAGCTTTGCGGAGGTGATATGGATGAGTGTATCCCCGATGCAGCCGCCTCCAAACGGCACTGCCTCCATCACCCGGCGGCAAAAACCCTCATTCTTAGAAAAGAGATAGAGCGCAAGCGGATGCTCTTTGGCACGCAGAGTGCGGATAAGCTCCGCTTCATCCTTATAGGCAATCACCGGGAGGAGTGGACCGAAAATCTCCTCCTTCATCACCGCGTCGTCAAAGCTTACCCCGTCGAGGATCGTCGGTTCGATTTTCAGGGTTTGTGCGTCCCAATTTCCGCCGAAAGCAACTTTCCCCGGGTTGATTAATCCGGTCAGGCGCTCGAAATGGCGGCGGTTGATCATACGGCAATACTGCGAATTGTCCAGGGGCCGTTCCCCGTATTGGGCGGTAATCTCCCGTTTCATCTCCACAAGCAGGCTGTCCTTGACGGATTCCTGTACCAACAGGTAGTCCGGAGCGACGCAAGTCTGACCCGCGTTTATCAGCTTGCCCCAAATAATCCGTCTTGCGGCAAGCGGCAAATCCGCACTCTTCTCCACAATGCAAGGGCTTTTCCCGCCAAGCTCAAGCGTCACGGAAACTAAATTTTCCGCCGCCGCGGCCATGACCTTCTTTCCGACTTCACTGCTCCCCGTGAAAAAGATATGGTCGTACCGCTCATGGGTCAGTGCGGCGCTAACCTCCGCCCCGCCCTGTACCGTACACACATGCCCGGGAGAAAATGCGTCCTGAATCAGAGCCGCCAGCGCTTTCTCGCAGTGTGGTGCATACTCCGAGCATTTGAGCGTCACGCAGTTTCCCGCTGCCACTGCGCCAATCAAAGGAGCCAGAGAGAGCAAAACCGGATAATTCCAGGGCGCGATGATGAGTACCACGCCAAGTGGGCGCGCGTAAATGCGCCCTCTGGAGAAAAAATGCATGAGCGGCGCTCCTACTCTCTGGCATTTCATCCATCCTTTCAGATGATGCAGCGCCTCTTCAATTTCCCCGTAGACAAGGCCCAGCTCCGTCTCATACCCCTCAAATTCCGATTTTCCCAGGTCTTCTGTGAGGGCACGGAGCAGCTCCTTCTCATAAAGCTTCAGCTGGTGCTTCAGCGAAAGCAGCGCATGTTTCCGAAGCAAAAAGGACAGGGTCTCCCCTGTCTGAAAATATTCCCTCTGAATTTCCAGCGCCTGCATGGATACTCCCTCCTCTACAAATTCATGAGATGGCGGCGAAATTGTCGCTTTTCTTTTGCATCCAGTGTGGATTTAACCACGCAGACAAGATGGGAAGGGTCAAAAACCTCCTCTGCAATCTGCATGATGCGCCTTGGCTTAATATTATGGTACTGCTTCGCCTGATGCAAAACATCGGTATATGCCGCATGCATGATGTGATTCTCATAGGTCATGTGCCAGTTTAGCCGTACCGGGTCGTCGAGCAGCATAGCATTATTGTCCTCATATTCGGGCATAATCAGCGCAATATCCTGCGCCGTGACTTGCTCTTTTACCGAGCGAAATACCTGAGCTGCAAGCTCGGCCGACTCAACGAGCTTGGAAGGGGGTACTGAGTACCCCACGTTCAACACACCCATGTTCGGATACAGCGTGCAGTCCGGGTCAAAATCGTAGATAAGCCCATGTTCCTCGGACAGCTTCATCTTGAAGCGTCCGAGCTCCCCAAAGAAGAGGATGGCATACAGCAGATCAATCTCCGGCATAGTGTAGCGCGTCATATCCAAATCAAATGAGAGGATGACGTCCGCGAGGGCGGCGCTTTCCCGTTCCTGCTCGTACCAGAGGATTTTTCCATCCCGCCTACAAAAATCCGCAGGCAGCGGCGCCAGGTTCTTTCTGCCACAGCAAATGGAGGAAACGGAATACCGCTCAATTTCTCTGCTAAGAAACTCCATCCCATGTTCCGGGATATTCCCGGTAACATAGAGAAAAAGATTGTCTTTTGCAAAGATCTGCCGCTGTTTTTTCTGCAAATCATGTAAACAAATATTCTTCACCCCGGTAATCGTCCCTGCAATTGGCCTTGCAAGTGGGGTACCGGCAAACACGGCTTTGTCACAGCGAAACTGCGCGGAAGTCCAATTTTCATCCTCACGGATTTCACTCTGAATTCGCCCGCGCTCCAGGGAAACGTCCCGCTTGCTTGCCTGAATCGGGGCAAGCACACGGGTCAAAAGCTGCGCGCAGCGCTCAAAGTGGCGTGGTGATGCAGAGATGAGAAAGTGTAGGACATTTTGATAGGTGTACGCGTTAAACTGTGCACCGATTTTTTGCAGTTCGCGGTAGAGCTCCTCCTGCGGCATCCCGCCCAGGTTGCGGAAAAAGATATGCTCCAAAAAATGTGTGATGCCGTTTTCATCCTCCGTTTCATATAAAATCCCGGCTTTGACCGTCAGCGTCAGGCAGACGCTGTGCAGGTACGGCTGAGGATAATAATAAACGGGAATCCCGTTTTTGGTTTCAAGCCTCTGCTCGATGGTAATCGCATCCTTACTGGTGGAGTATTGTCCCTGCCCTGCAGGGGATATTCGTATTGTACCATGAAAGCGGATAATTGTCGCAAAAAATGATAGCCCGCCTAATTCTTTGGTGGGCCGATACGTCACGCAGCAATACAGTTATCAGATACGCTTTGTCGTCGGACCGGCTTTAGTCGTATCAGAATAGCAACTGAAAAAGACCGGCCAGCGGCATAGCCAACCGCTTGACGCTACCTCCAATAAGCGTTCCAATGAAAATTGCAACAACACTTGTGATAACCCCTACTGGGATGTCCTGCCCTCCTTTAACATCTGTATAACATAAAAAGCAGCCCTATCGTAATGATAGGGCTGCTTGTATGGATCACCTTATTTTGCGAAATAACGGTTGAGGAGACCCTCAAATGCTTTGCCGTGACGAGCTTCGTCGCGGGCCATCTCATGGACGGTGTCATGGATAGCGTCCAGGTTCGCCGCTTTTGCACGTTTTGCCAGGTCAAATTTTCCGGCAGTTGCGCCATTTTCAGCCTCTACACGCATCTCAAGGTTTTTCTTGGTGCTGTCGGTGACAACTTCGCCGAGGAGCTCTGCAAATTTTGCAGCATGCTCCGCCTCTTCATAAGCTGCTTTCTCCCAGTACAGGCCGATTTCCGGATAGCCTTCTCTATGTGCGACTCTTGCCATGGCAAGATACATACCGACTTCGGAGCACTCGCCCTGGAAATTTGCTCTGAGGTCTTCCATGATGTCCTCGCTCGCGCCCTGTGCAACGCCGACTACATGTTCAGCGGCCCAGGATTTTTCACCCTTCTGCTCGACGAATTTCTCTTTCGGTGCTTTGCACTGCGGGCAAAAATCCGGAGCGGTCTCGCCCTCATAAACATAACCACAGACAGAACATACAAATTTTTTCATTTTCATTTCCTCCTAAATGTTGGTTTCTTAATAATAATTGTTATTATTTGGTATTCGCTTTTCTTACCGCGATTAAAATATACCACATGAGTATAATTATTGCAACCCCCTTTTTTGTTTTTTATTTCTATTTTCAATTGGCCAGAAAACAGGGGGTCCTGTTTCCCGATGAATTTGGAGAATAGATCGCAGAGGGACATTTATGCACACGAAACGCCCCGGAAAAGGTCATCATATTTTATCTTCCTTTACTAAACCCCTTATATCTCCATTGTAAAGAGGGGAATCAAAAAATACAAGGAGTCAAGTCACAGTTTCGAGCAGATATTTTTATCTATTATTCCTTTCATTTCATCAAGATATGGAAAAGTGCAGATGTATTCTGATACACTTTACCTAAATCAAGTAAAACAGCCAGTTTCTGTTTCAACAGCACAAAGTAAACATCATCCATATTATGCAAAATCACTTCTTGGACTTTACATATTTCAGATGTTCCCGCTTTTGCCGCCTCGACACATGGCAGTACGGTTCCAATAGCTTTGCTGTTTGTAAGATTTCCCGTCTGGACAGGCGGGGAGCACGTACCGACACTCTGCGCATCGTGCGAAAAAGCTTCTTTTCTTTGACAACCCGGCAAAAATTTGTCCGTACCCTCACCTTTTTGAGTGTGCACGGACCGCAGAACACCACAATCGGATGCAAAATCCTCTCATCTTCAGGTTTTAATACCTGGCGTAATGCATTGTAATGCGCCCGGTTTTGCGCAATTGGGTTATAAAATTCAAAGCCCCTGCCCCCGGAAAGACCGTGGTACCATTTCGCCGCATCTTCATCCCCAAAGACCTCGCCGGAATAATGCTTGCACTCGAGAATGAAGATTCCGCGCCGGCACAGATAAAGCACATCGATTTCCGTTGTCGCACCTTTCTTGTTAGGAAGATACAAATTAGTTAATACTCGATTTGTCCCCCACCGGTGGGAAAGACGACGGGCGAGTTCCTGCTCCGCCTCACTTCCAATGCGTTCATACTGACGCTGGCGTCTTCGTTTTCTCAAATTTTGACCAATCAGTAAAACGAAAATTGCTGTCACAAGCGCTGCCGCCAATGCAACCAGTAAATAGATTTTCCATTGTTCCATCAAGCTGTTCTCCTCTTTATAAGCTATGCCTTTTTATGATATCGGGTCAGTTTGAAAAAATCAAGAACATATTTTCTTTGTAAACAAATTTCCGAGCGGATTCCACTTTTTTCTTATCAGTGGTATAATGAGGTTGATTTTATGCTCTGTTTCTCCATCTGTCGCCGGAACGGCAAGAATTTTTTGATTGTATACGGGGGTATCTGGGCTTCCCGGACTGCCGCATACCACTGAAAAGATGATAAAGGAGTGTCCCTGTGAACCGATACAAAAAACTGCTTTCCAACACCGTGTTGTTTGCGATTGGCACTTTCAGCTCCAAAGCATTGGTATTTTTACTTATGCCACTGTACACGGCAGTTTTGTCGACTGAGGAATATGGTACCGTCGACCTGATCATGCAGGCGGGAAACCTTCTGCTGCCATTAGTATCCGTAGGAATCATCAATTCCATCGTCCGTTTTGGACTTGATTCCTCCGTTCGCAAAAGTGATGTCTTTACCACAGGTCTGGTAACGGTTTTCTGCGGGTTTGCTGTTCTTTTGCTCTGCAATCCGCTGATTCGGAAAATTTCCTATATCTCAGATAACACAATACTTATTTATCTCTTTGTGTTGATGTCCTCGCTTCGCAGCGTCTGCTCCCAGTTTGTCCGCTCTCTGGAGTGTGTCAAGCTTTACACAGTCGACGGGATTTTCAGCACCTTTACCACCATCATGTTCAATATCCTGTTTTTGGTAGTGTTTAAGCTCGGGATCACCGGATATGTCCTTGCCACTGTGTGCGCGGATTTTCTCTCTGCCGTTTTGCTGTTTACCATCGCGCGGCTGTACCGGTACCTCCATTTTAAAGGGATTAACCGTTCCATTGTTGCGGATATGCTCAAATACGCCATCCCGATGATTCCAAACACCATGTTCTGGTGGATTACGAGCGCATCCGACCGATACATCATCGCCTTTTATCTTGGCAATGATGTCAACGGCCTGTATGCCGCGGCTTCCAAAATTCCCACCATCGTCACGCTATTTTCCAGTATCTTCATGGACGCCTGGCAGATGTCCGCTGTTACGGAAAAAGGTACGATTGAGCGAAACCGTTTTTTCACCAATGTGTTTGGGACCTATCAATCCCTGATTTTTGCGGTCGGTTCCGGCCTGATTTTGTGCTGCAAGCTTTTGACCATGATTATGGTGTCCGCCTCGTTTTATGAGTCATGGACTTTTATCCCCTTCCTGATTATGGCGACCTCCTTTTCTTGCCTGGTCAGCTTTCTCGGAAGTGTGTACATGGTGGAGAAAAAAAGCGTGCTCAATTTTCTGACCACCGCCGCAGGGGCGGTCGCCAACGTCGTACTAAACCTTATCCTCATTCCTCATTGGGGGGCAAATGGGGCGGCTTTTGCCACCTTCATTAGTTATTTCACCGTTTTCCTGCTGCGCGCGATCGATACCAAGCGCTTTGTTCAAATCCGCTTCAGCAGTCTCAAGCTCGCACTCAACACGGCCTTGCTGCTGATTCAAAGCCTTGTGATGATAAACGAGGTGCCGGGCTGGATTGTCATTGAAATCGGCATCACGGTTTTAATGGTACTGTTAAACCTGAAATCTATCTTTGAAAGCCTGAGCCGAATTTTCTTCCGCTTCAAATCACGGGCGGCAGGCTCGAAAAAGGCATAACAGGAGGAGACAACATGGCTGATTTACTCGTCAATCTTTATCGCCTGCCACACAGAAATTTGTACTCTGTTTTGGAAAATCGAGGTATTTCCATCAAACGGGTTCTTCCTCCGGATAAATCCAAGGTTCTGTCCTTTATCCGGGAAAACTTCCAGGATGGCTGGGCGGACGAATGCGAGCATGCCCTTTTCCATGACCCGGTCGGCTGCTATATTGCGGTGAAAGAACACGGTATCATCGGGTTTGCCTGCTACGACGCCACGGCAAGAGGTTTCTTTGGCCCGACAGGGGTACAGGAAAACGAGCGGCGGCAGGGAATCGGCGCGGCACTTCTTCATGCCTGCCTGCACTCAATGAAGGAACTGGGCTATGGATATGCTGTCATCGGCTGGCCGGCAAAGGAAGCTATCCCTTTTTATCAGCGGGAAGCCGGGGCTGTCCTCATCGAAAACTCCGAGACGGACGAGAGTATCTATTCCAATCTCACAGACATCTGAGCGGTCTTCTTTTAAATAAAGTCATGACCACGCCCATCTTGAAGAAACCCTAGAAGGGCCGAGGACGAAGCGAGCACCGAAACGACGCTGTCATTCCCTCTACTTAAGCAAAGTAAAAGTCGGAACAGGAATATTCCTGTTCCGACTTTTCGCTTGGTAGATTATTTGTCCTGAATCTGTGCGTGATACTCCTGCAAGCATTTGGCTTCGATTTCCTTTCCGCCCTCATGCACTGCCTTGATTCCGAGTGCTGCCGCGTCCTCGCATAGAAGATGTCGTACTTGATGGCGGCTTTGCGGATATAGCTGTCGTGTGCTCAAAGAACCGGACGGAGTATGGACGATGAAATTGATGTTCTTATTCTTGATTTCATCGAGCACATTCGGCGCGCCCTCGTACAGCTTTTTCGTCTGCACGCAGTCGATTCCGTGTACTCGAAGCAGGCTTGCTGTGCCGCTCATTGCCACAATCTGGAAGCCCTGTTTGGCAAACTCCTTTACCACGTCCACAACTTCCGCCTTGTCGCGGTCGCTGACGCTGATAAAGACCGCGCCGCTCAGAGGAATCTTTGTCTTGGCGGCCTCCTGTGCGCGGTAGAACGCAAGGCCAAAGGAATCCGCAAGGCCCAGCACCTCGCCGGTAGAGCGCATCTCCGGCCTGAGCAGAGGGTCGACTTCCGGGAACATGTTGAACGGAAAGACCGCCTCTTTGACGCCACAGTGTTTGACCTTATGATGTTTGAGGCCGACAAGCGGAGACTCGGCCCCGGTCATCGGCAGGGTCATATTTTTTGTCACCAGGGGAACCATCTGGATTCCAAGCACCTTGGAGACCAGCGGAACGGTTCTGGAGGCCTTCGGGTTTGCCTCGAGCACATAGATGTCGCCCTCAATGGCATACTGTATATTCATTAGGCCGCGCACACCAAGCTCGAGCGCAATCTTTTTTGTGTACTCGCTGATGGTTGCAAGCTGCTTGTCGCTCAGGTTGACGGACGGGATGACACAATCTTTGCTAAGGGCAGTGCTCAGATATATTCACTTTTCCCATACTGCCGCTTGTATTCTTCCCGCATCTCACGAAGTGCAGTTTTATGTTCCTTGCTCACCTGATAGGAATCCATAATCTTGGAGATAGACTTGAGAAAGACAAACCGGTCCTTCTCGAAATAGCGGATGGCTTTGAGTGTTCTTTCCGGGTTTTTAACATAGGCCATGGAAAGTAGCCAGGCCTGCGCCATTTTAACATAATATTCCTCCCGATCTACCCGGCAACAGAGGGAAAGGGCCTCTTCCAGCTTGTCCTCTTCCAGATAGCACTCGAGCAGGACCACCAGAACAAAGCGGACTTTCCAGGGATTCTCATCAAATGCAAAATGACGGATATCCTGCAAAAACGGTTCCCGATACTCCCGGATAAAAGGTTTGAGCGCGGTCACAAAGTCATCACAGACGGACCAGTTGTCCATCTTTCCGGTAAAATCAAGAATCAGCGGGAGCTTTTGTTCATAGGGCAGGGCAATACGCGCCAAAACATAGCCGTGCATCATCTGCTCCTCAAAAGCCGGACCCTTTGGGATTTCAAGGAAAGAGTGAGCATTTCCCTTTAAAATCCGACCGGCAAGGCGTCTCATCAGGGGTTGGCGAACGCCCAGAATCGGCAAATCCGCCTTGACAATCCTCACCCGGAATTTCCGGTAATCCTCCTCTGCCAGGTTATTCAGGTAGGCGAGGAAATCCTGATATGCCTGCCTATCCCATCGCTCCCTAAGCAACTCCATGTCAATTCCTCCGATTCATTTTGGTAAAAATGACGGTATTCGCCAAACAAGGCTATACATCGCGATTATCGCGTAGTATAATAAGCATTATTATAGTATCATAATCTCGTGACATGTTTCAACTTATGTTCCGATTTCGGGAACAGGGCAGAGATAACCAGCGGCATTTGCCGAACCTGGGTGAAGGTGATAGTATGGAATTTTTGAAATTTAGACTCGATGAAATAAAAAAGAACAATTTATACCGCAAACTTTCCTATGTAAGCACCCCGCAAAACAAGTACTGCATCATTAACGGGGTTAATATGCTCGTCATGTCCTCCAACAGCTATCTTGGGTTATCCGACAACGAACAGGTCAAACAGGCGGCGGTCAACGCCATCAAACGGTACGGTGTATCCGCAGGCGGCTCCCGCTTTTCCACAGGAAGTTATGACGTTCACCGGACACTGGAGCAACAGATTGCTTCTTTCAAGGGCAAGCAGGCCGCTGTGCTGTTTAACTCCGGTTACATGACGAATATCGGCGTCATCCCGGCTATCTGCACAGAAGAATTCACCATTTTCTGTGATGAGCGAAACCATGCAAGTTCCCACGACGCCTGCCGGCTGGCAAAAGGCCACACGGTTTACTACAAACACAGCGATATTAACGACCTCTATCAAAAGGTCAAGGACAGCCAGTCCAAGCGTGGCATGATTGTCACGGACAGCGTGTTTAATATGGAGGGGGATATCGCTAATCTTCCAGATATTGTCTCGATTGCCAAGCAGTTTCACCTTTACACCCTGGTGGATGATTCCCATGCCACTGGTGTTATAGGGGAAACCGGCCGCGGTATCGGGGAATATTTCGGGCTGACGAAGGAAATCGACCTGATTACGGGCACCTTCGGCAAGGCCCTCGCTTCAGAAGGCGGGTTTGTCGCGGCTGACAACATTGTCTGCGATTACATCCGCAATACCGCCAATACCTTCCGGGCGACAACACCGAACTCCCCTTCTTCTACCGCTGCGGCAATCAAAGCGCTAGAGATTGTCAAAGCGCATCCAGAGCTGGTTGAAAAACTGAGAGAGAATGTCTGCTATTTCGTCAAAGGCCTGCATGAAATTGGTTTTTCGCGTGTTAACACCAAAAGCGCCATTGTCTCCCTGATTATCGGAGAGGAATGCCGTGCAACCAAATTCAGCGAACTGCTTTACAACAAGGGCATCTTTGTTCCTACGATCCTCTATCCTAGTGTTGCAAAGGGACAGGCAAGACTTCGTTTTACCCTGATGGCGACCCATGACCGGGATGAGCTCGATTTTGTCATCCGGCATATCAAGAGCATCCGGGATTCCATTTAGGATCGATCACCCGTCTGTCTTCAAACGGCAGGCGGGTTTTATTATCACTTTTTATAAAAGGAATTACCGGTTGAAAATAAACAATTCGTGTCTGTTCCGCGTGTTTTCGCGTGTTATAATGTGATATCGGTTGGAAGGGCTAACCCTTTCCCATTTTCAGTACAGATACAAAATTGAAACCTCAGAAAGAAGGAAACCACAATGACCCTTCACTTTACAAAAATGCATGGCATCGGGAACGATTATGTCTATCTCAACTGCATGCATCAAGCCCCGTCTCATCCGGATAAGCTCTCCATATTCTTAAGCGACCGTCACTTCGGTGTCGGCGCCGATGGCCTGGTATTGATTTTGCCGTCTGATCAAGCGGATTTTAAAATGCGGATGTTCAATGCGGATGGTTCCGAAGGAAAGATGTGCGGCAACGCCAGCCGCTGTGTAGCAAAATACGTCTATGACAACGGCCTAACGAACCAAACCGCCATCACACTGGAAACCCTCAGCGGTATCAAAGCCATTGAGATGACGGTGAAAGACGGCAAAGTCGCATCCGCCAAGGTCAACATGGGCCAGGCCATACTGAATCCGCAGGAGATTCCGGTTGCTTCCAATCGCAGCGATTTTATCAACCAGCCGGTGGAAGTGGATGGAAAACCCTATCGGATCACCTGTGTGAGCATGGGAAATCCGCATGCGATTGTGTTCTGCGAGGACGTAAAAAATCTGAACCTTGAGAAAATCGGGCCGAGATTTGAACACCACTGCCTGTTCCCTGACCGCATCAATACGGAGTTTGTCCGTATCATCAGCGACACGGAAGTGGAAATGCGTGTTTGGGAGCGCGGGTCCGGCGAAACCTATGCATGTGGAACCGGCGCTTGTGCGGTCACGGTGGCCTGTGTGTTAAACGGCTTTACCAAGCGCGGCACCACTTTGACTGTCCATCTCAGAGGCGGCGATTTGCACACCACCTATCAAAACGACGGAACCGTTTTAATGGAAGGCCTCGCAACACATGTCTTTGACGGCGTAATGGAACTTGACGACAATCTATGTTTCTAAATCTAGAAACAGGATACTTCTCTTTCCCGAGGATATAATAGAAACCTGGTGAAGGGGCGCTCCTTTGCAATCAAGAGAGAATAAGAGAGGGATTACTGACATGGCAAAGATCAATCAAAACTATCTCAAATTAAAAGAGAGTTATCTCTTTTCCGAAGTGGCAAAACGTGTCGGCACTTTTGCAAGCAGCCATCCGGAACAAAAGATTATCAAGATGGGAATCGGAGACGTAACGCTCCCTTTGGTCGGCTGTGTGACCGACGCGATGCACAGTGCGGTGGACGATATGTCCAAGAAGGAAACCTTCCACGGCTACGGCCCGGAGCAGGGATATGGCTTTATCCGCGAGCGTGTGCAGGAATACTACCAAAAGGAAATGGAGGTCTCCTTGGAGCTCGATGAAATCTTCATCAGCGACGGCGCCAAAAGCGATGTCGGCAACATCACCGATTTGTTCAGCGCAGGCAATACTGTGCTCATTCCCGACCCGGTCTATCCGGTTTATGTGGATACTAACGTGATGCTCGGCTCCAACATTGTCTACCTCAAGGCAGACGAATCAAACGGCTTTTGCCCGATGCCGCCGGAACAATCTGCGGATCTTGTTTATCTTTGTTCCCCGAACAATCCGACCGGTGCTACCTATAACCGCGAACAGCTCAAAGCCTGGGTGGATTATGCCAACGGACAGGGGGCCATCCTTCTCTTTGACGCGGCATATGAGGCGTTTGTTACAGACAAAAACCTTCCCCGCAGTATCTTTGAAATCGAAGGAGCCAAAACCTGCGCGATTGAATTTTGCTCCCTGTCCAAAACAGCAGGCTTTACCGGTACCCGCTGCGGCTACACCATCGTCCCTAAAACACTGACCGCAAAGGACAATTGTGGGAAAGACATCGTGCTCAACAAGCTTTGGCTGCGCCGCCAGACCACTAAGTTCAACGGCGTTTCCTATATTGTCCAGCGCGGCGCAGCGGCAGTTTTCACCGAGGAGGGAAAACGCCAGACCAGGGAAAACATCGACTACTACCGCAAAAATGCTCAGGTAATTGCAAAGGCATTGGAGGAAAAAGGAATCCCCTATTTTGGTGGAGTCAACTCCCCCTATATCTGGTTCAAATGTCCGAACGGAATGGGTTCCTGGGAATTCTTCGATTTCCTGCTTGAAAAAACCGCTGTTGTCGGCACTCCGGGCGCCGGATTCGGTGAAAACGGAGAGGGTTTCTTTCGCCTGACTGCATTTGGAGACCACAACAACACTATGGAAGCTATGAAAAGAATGAAAAACGTCCTGTAAGTACAATTACAGGTAGGAAAAACCTCCCTGCCGCCGGCAGGGAGGTTTTTGTCGCTATGATTCAGATGTCTACAGCCCGGATGAAACAGGCTGTGTACTCCTGGACAAAAGAAACAAGGATGGATAAAGCTTTTTACTTTATATTTTTCTGCCGGAGCTGTTCCATTGCCAGCATCCAACCGTATTCAAACGATCTACGGCACAAAATTTCCTGCATCTCCTCATAGGACTGGTAGATCTTCCGGACATCTTCCGGATCCTCTCCATCCTCCAGGCCCGCCTGCTCCGACAGGCAAAGACGGGCATCATAGATGACGGAGTACAAATCACCGCACCTTGAGCCTTCAAACTCGTTCGGGACAAGATCGGCAAGGCCTGATTCCCCTGTGCGTTCCAACAGTCCGGTCATGTAACCATAGACTTCGTCGAACAGATCGTCAAGCCCTTGCCATGCTAAATCGTATTTCAAGGACGATCCCTCCCTGATTCGGTTGTATCCAGCCGGGGAACAATTTTCCTATCCCAGCTTGGACTGTGCCTTTTGTTCAAAGCGCTCTTTCGTGACGACGACACGGCTGTGCGTACCCTCTCCAATCAGCCCTGCTTCATCATATGCTTTGACAGCGAAAGTAATGCTTCTTCCCTCCCAAGCTGTCACTTCGGCGCTTGCCGTAACCTTCATTCCACAGGGAGTTGCCGCCACATGGCTGACATTCATATTCACGCCGACTGTGGTCTGTCCTTCTTCCAGCAGTTCTTTCACACAGCCGGAAGCCGCCTGTTCCATCAGGCTTATCATCATGGGAGTGGCATATACTCTGACCTCCCCGCTTCCCACATTGCATGCGAGCAGCTGCTCGGTGACCGTAACACTGACTTCGTTTTTCTTTCCAATTGATTCCATTTGGATTTCCTCCTTAAGCTTTAAGTTCTGTCAAACAGAACGGATTTAATGACCCCCATCAATTCCCTGGCATAGTATCCCGGTGCCAAGAGCACCGGAGTATTGGCGGGCAGTGCATGGAATGCAAGCCCATTGTCCTTTGCAAACATCGACGCGCGCAGCTGATGAAACCCGTCCGAAGCGACAACGATTTCTTTGCTCAGATTTTCTCCCTCGAGAATCTTAGTGGAATATAAAAAGTTTTCCTTGGTGTTTTTCGAGCGTGTTTCCTTATAAATGCGCTCGGGAGTGATTCCTTTTTCAAGGAGATAGGCTTGCATCGCCTCTCCTTCCGGAATGTCCTCATCTTCCCCCTGTCCGCCGGAGACCACACATACCGCATCCGGGTATTGCTCGAGATAACGATAGGCCACATCAAGCCTTCTCTGAAGCATCAGGGAGGGCGATGTTCCACGCACCTGGCAGCCGAGCACCAGTACGGTTTTCGGCGGATCTGAAGGATCATATCCCTTCCCATGTGCCGTGTAAAGCATGGCGGCAATCATCGACCCGCATACCACGAGCCCCGCCGTCATTAGAATGTAAATGGTACGAAGCCACATGATACCCCTCTTTCCTCTGTGCTTTAAAAATCCCGCCAGAGACGGGAGCACCGCAAAAAAGATTCCAGCCGCAAGCAGCAAAACGCTTCCTCCGCCAAATACACCGTAGACAAAAACGGGCGCAATGGAGAAAAACAGGGCAAAGGCAGCGAATCCATAGCTGATACATCTTCCGGCTGCCCGGTTCATACTTGTGCACCGTGGGTCTGTTCATAGTGCTCGCAGAAATCCTTCATGATGCACTCCTCACATTTGGGAGTGCGCGCCTTGCAGATATCCCGGCCATACAGTACCAGGCGGTGGCAGAAATCATTGGATTCCTCCGGCGGTAGAATTTCCCGCAGCTGCATCTCCACCTTTTTCGGGTCCTTGGTTGTGGAAAGCCCAAGCAGATTGGTAATGCGGATACAGTGGGTATCACAGACGACGGCGGGTTTATGGTAAATATCCCCTACCACAAGATTGGCTGTTTTGCGCCCGACACCCGGAAGCTTTGTCAGTTCCTCAACAGTATCTGGCAGCTTGCCGCCGTATACGTTCCGAAGCATGATGCACATGTTGACAATATCTTTTGCCTTTGTCTTGTAAAAACCGCAGGGACGCACGATGGCTTCCACATCTTCGACTTTTGCATTTGCAAAATCTTCGATGGAACGATATTTTTGGAACAAATCCACTGTCACAATGTTGACCCTTGCATCCGTACATTGGGCGGCAAGGCGGGTGGATATCAAAAGTTCATGCGGATTTTCATAGGTCAGTGAACAGATGGCGTCCGGATAGCGTTCTTTAAGCGCATGGATCGCCAGCAGCGCACGTACTTTTTTCTCCATAGATTCTGCTTCCTCCTAGTAAAAAAAGTATATATGTAGTATAACATACAAAACTGCGCGCGTAAATCTACAATCCATAAGCTTGCCTTCCCATTTTTTTTATAGTAGAATGGGGATAAGGTTAAACTAGGACACTAAGCCATGCAAGGAGGAGTCAACATGAATGAAATCATTCGCACTTCCATTGAAAATGTGCGGGGAACAGACCCGGAAATCGCAGATGCCATTACCCTGGAGCTTAGACGGCAGCAGAGAAACATCGAACTCATCGCCTCCGAAAACATCGTCAGCACCGCTGTGCTTTCGGCTATGGGCAGCGTACTGACCAACAAATACGCGGAAGGATATCCCGCACACCGCTATTACGGCGGTTGCCAATGCGTTGATATTGCGGAAAATTTTGCAATTGAGCGCGCAAAGAAGCTGTTCGGTGCAGAACATGCCAATGTCCAGCCGCACTCCGGAGCACAGGCAAACCTTGCCGTGTACTTTTCGCTGCTTAAACCCGGAGATACCGTGCTCGGCATGAATCTGGCCCACGGCGGGCATTTGACTCATGGTTCCCCGGTAAACATGTCCGGAAAATACTTCAATTTCATTCCCTATGGTGTGGATGAAAACGGATTCCTCGACTACGATGCACTGGACAATCTCGCGAAGGAGCATCACCCGAAGATGATTGTCGCCGGCGCTTCCGCTTATCCCCGCGTCATCGATTTTGAACGCATCTCCAAAACCGCAAAAGAGGTCGGCGCTTACTTTATGGTGGACATGGCGCACATCGCAGGGTTGGTTGCAGCGGGCGAGCATCCCTCCCCTGTCCCCTATGCGGATGTTGTCACTACCACAACCCACAAAACCCTGCGTGGTCCGCGGGGCGGCATGATTTTGTGCAAGGAAGAGCTCGGCAAGCTCATTGACAAGGCCATCTTCCCGGGAACACAGGGCGGCCCGCTGATGCACATCATTGCGGCAAAAGCCGTCTCCTTCCAGGAGGCGCTTTCTGAGGATTTCAAAGCCTATCAACATCAGGTGGTCAAAAACGCAAGCGCGTTTGCGGATGCACTCAAGGCCAAGGGCTTTGATTTGGTATCCGGCGGAACGGACAACCATCTGATTCTCGTTGACCTGCGCTGCCACAACATCACTGGAAAAGAGTTGGAACACCGTCTTGATGAGGTTTATATCACGGTGAACAAAAATGCGATTCCAAATGATCCTCAAAAACCGTTTGTCACTAGCGGTATCCGCGTCGGTACTCCGGCGGTCACGACCCGCGGATTTGTGGAAGATGATATGGCGGAAATCGCAGATATCATCCATCAGGCGGCGCTCCCCGATTTTGAAAGCAAGGTAGATACTCTGCGTGCCAGAGTTGGCGCGATCTGTGAGAAGTATCCGCTCTACGAATAATTCTTTCTCAGGACCGAAAAGCAGGAGATAGAACATTGATATGCTCCCTTTATGAGAGACAGTGAAAAAACAAACTGTCATCATGAAGGGAGCAATTCTATGCCACAAAAAGGGAAACTGAACGCAGAAGAAAAAGTCGAGATTGTCAGGAGGTACCAGCAAGGAGAAATGAGCTTAGTTCAAGCTGCTCGGTATGCAGGAGTTGGGACAACGACAATCTATAGATGGAGCGCACGGTATGAAGCGGAAGGGGCGGCTGGATTTCTGCCGTATCAGCAAAACCGAGTCTATCCACCAGAACTAAAGTTGAAGGCAGTACGGGAATACCTGTCCGGGGCAGGCAGTCTCAAGAAATCAGCAAAAAATATAAGTTGCGAAATGATCGTCAGCTCCACAATTGGATAAAGGTGTATAATGCTCATGGAACCTTTAACTCCGCAAAGTTTTCTGGAGGAGGAAGCTACATGAAGCAAAGACGGGAAACTACATGGAAAGAACGTATTCAAATCG
>UQSL01000008.1 GCA_900543705.1 uncultured Oscillospiraceae bacterium | reverse complement strand
CGATTCATTCCGTTTTTCTGCGCTTTTTTCTGTCTATTTTTTCGGGAAGGGCTCAATACTGCTTAATCAATTCATCTATTTCCGCTATAAACTTTTTTTATAATTAAATACGATTGATGATATACTATTGGGATCATTAACAATTAGACAATTTGTATATATCCACAAATACAACGGCCAACTATTAGCAACCTTTCCACTCAATCTATCTATGAGCCATTTTATATTATGAAATTGAATAAATACAACAGGAGAGTGTCGTTGATCATCAATGATATAATTTTCGCCTTTTTCTGTAACAAACTCGCAATATACATCATCAGGCATAATAACATGTATATCCCAATCAGCACGGCTATCCTCCCCCTCTTTAATCCCCCATCCAGCAGAACCACTAAGAATAACACTACTACTTTTTTTATATTTCTGTGGCAACAATTCATTCTCTATGCTATTAAAATAATTGATAATATTTTCTTTAATTTCTTGTCGCATAATAAAATCCTCCTTATAATAAAACAGACTTTGAAAAACTTTCATATAATGAGATTTCTACTTTTTTAATTTTTTCTCCTTGTATAGTTCTCAAGTCTAAATCATTAAAATTTATATTACTTTCCGGAGCTATCCGCAAGAATGCCTACAAAGCCACCACCAATTCCAACCACATGCATCCCATTGCATCGAACCTATTAGAGAGAAACTTCAAATTTTCAAAGCCCAATGAGGCGTGGGTGGGCGACATCACCTATGTGCCCACGGACGAGGGCTGGCTGTATCTTGCCGTTGTGAAAGATCTCTGTCTCAAAAAGGTTGTTGGTTATGCCTTCTCCGCACGTATTGATACAAGCCTGACCCTGGCTGTGCTGGAGATGTCCGTGAAGCGCCAGCGCCCCAAAGCGGGACTCATCTTCCACAGCGACCGAGGCGCCCAATACGCTACCTCTGCCTATCGCCAACGCTTGGCATCCGCCAGAGCATGTCACGCAAAGGCGACCCTTTCGACAACGCTGTTGCTGAAAATTTCTTCAGCTGCCTCAAGTGCGAACTGGTGCATCACCGTCGGTTTACTACAAGACTCGAGGCTCAGGACGCCATTTTTGCCTACATTGAGGCGTTTTACAATACTGTGCGCCCTCATTCCGCCCTCGGCTGGATGCCTCCAGCACTCTTTGAACGCGCTCTTTTAAACCATCTTGTCGCCTAATTGCCGCAAAACCGAGAACGACTGTGTTTCATTCCGTTTTTCAGGGCTTTCTTGTGTCCATTTTTTCGGGAAGGGCTCAACCAGCACAATTTTCACTGTGCGAACACAGGCAACACGCGAGTCCGCAATATGCAATAGCTTCCATTACAGCGCAGCCTCCCATTCTTCTCTAAGCTGTCTTATCGACTGCTGTCTCTGCGATCTGTTATCGCTTACAGCTTTGGTAGCAACTTCAAAGAGCTTATCGCTGAGCTGCCATTTGTCCCTTGTGCGGTTATACCCACCAAAGAGGGCAAAGGCTGTGGCGCCGACAGTATAGACATTCGTGATTTCATCAATGACTGCACCAAGTTGAAATTCCTCCGGAGCCTGGAAGCGAGAGCTACCCCACATACGACCCATATCGTTGGTGCAAGGTTGCTTGCGGAACAAGTCGATGTCGCAGATCGTCGTCTTGCCGTTCACGAAGTCATACATAATGCTGCCGTCATAGAAGTCGATTGCCACATAGCTTTGAGAAGCAATGTATTCAAGGAAACTCAGTATGTTACGGAACACAGTCAGTCTGGCATCGATGGGTAGCTGCATAAACCGACGGTGTGCTGCAGGGTACATTCTTCCCATACAATCTCCGTCCACCCACTTGAATACCATGGCAAATCCGCCGCCGATATCCTTGGCCTCAACCAGTTCAATCAAATTCTCATGCTGCAGTTCGCTGTATACAGGCAAGGTCGCTTTCAGTCTGTCGATAGCATCAGCAGGATTGCCATTGTACTGTTCGGTAGAAGCACCGGCAAACTTGATGAAATAACGCTGACCGCCTTTTTCGGTTCCGAAGCAGATGTTTCCGGAATCCTGGTCATCATAGACTTTGAACACCGTACCATACTCACTCAGAAAACTGAAATCAAAGGCGCTCTTCAGCTTGAAAGGTATCCCGTCAATGTACTGCAGGTAATAACCCTTGAAATACCAAGTCGGTATGGGATTGCGCATATTATCGTACCAGGACATCACTTCCTTAGCCTGGTTCAGCATAGTATTCACTTTCTCCTGGCCGAAAGGGATTGCCCAGGGTACGGAGGACAGCGTGTTGCTGGAAATGTAAAGGGCCAACAGCTTCCAGAACTCCAGCGGAACCTCGCCGTCAAAATAGCCGTTCACCATCCCGGAAGCGAACAAAGGTGACTTCTGCGCACCCCACACGATCCGGTTGAATTCCTCCCAGGGATCGCCGTAATCGTTGCGGTTGAAATCAATGATATACAGCTTTCCGCTTCGGTCGATCATCATATTGCCGATATGGTAGTCACCATGCTGGTATACCTGCGGCCTGCCTTTCAGCAAATGGCGGTTTTCGTTTATGTAGTCGATGAATGCCTGCCCGTTTTCATAGTGGATGGGACATTCCTTGTACTTGTTGATTTTATAGTCCATCTTTCGATTAAACCAGGTTTCCCAATCCTCCCGGGTATCCGGAGCCGGTATGGAATGGATCTTCTGCAGGATGCGGCCGGCCTCCAGACCGTACACATACTGTTCGGTATCAGACAGGGTAGGCATGATCTCCTCGGCATCGACACCATCGATCCAGCTTTGGATGGAATAGACGCCTTCTTCACAGGTGCCGAACTCGATTGGTTGACACATAGGAACATCAAAGGATGCCACCTGCTTCATCATATTGAATTCGGTCTGTTTCGCATTATACTGAGAGATGTCAGAGACACGCAGAAGATACCGTGTACCGTTCTCATCGGTAACACAGTATTTCTTATCGCTGGACCAGCCCTTGTTTATAGGTTCTTTTGAAATGAATTCAGTCATTAGCAGTCCTTTCACATCATTTGCTCTAATTTTTCAATCACCGGACGATACCACTCCGGTAAAGTAGCTTTTGCCTCCTGCGCCGAAAGCCACGAATAATTACTGATTTCGTAGCTATCTATCTTTAGTTGCTCTGCACATTCCACGAGGAATAATACAACTGTTTTTCGCTTACCATCCGGAATGTCATATGAATTATTTCCTTAAAATTCGGGACAAAATCCACAGATAGGCCGATTTCTTCTTTGATCTCCCGTTTGGCGGTCTGTTCCTCGGTTTCAAAAGCTTCCATATATCCGTTTGGCACGCTGTAGGTTTGCGACCGTCGTTGGAAGAGGCAAAGAATTTTTATATCGCCATTTTCTCTTTTGAAAACGACTGTACCGCAGGATTGCGCTTCTACCTCTGTTTTATAATACTACTCCTGAAAATGCACCTGCTTGGCAATTTCGTTCTGCGTAAAAATTACGCCTTCCGGAGCCATAACAAGCTTATCTTCCACATCGTTTTGGCGGTGAACAATTCCAATGATCTTGCCTGTGTATTCTTTCTGCGGCGTATCAACACCCAAAAGATAAACATCCAGCTCCTCGCCGTCACCGCCGAGCACACCGGGAATAAATCCGTAGTTTATAGGGTAGATCAAGCTGTAAGTTTCTTTTCTATGCACATAACCTATCGGGTTCGGTGCTTTCCTGATTTTGGTTGCAGACCCTATCAAAGCGCTGTGGTTTATCGTTTTCATCCTCGTACTCCAGCAGATTGAGGGAAATCTCATCTATCCCAAGGTAGTCGGTACTTCCGTCGGCCTCCCCTCTCTTTGGGTGCTGCTTGCTGTCACTGTGGGCGGCGCATCGATGGGAATCCTAGGCATGCTCATCAATGTCCCAATTACATCCATTCCTTTATACTCTGCTCAGTGAAGTAGCCGCTTCCCGCATGAAAAGGCGCGGCATTGCGGCGAGTAAAATTGAAACCCGCAGGGAATGCCGTACTCTGGCAACAATTAGCTCTCCGCCCGGCAGCGAACAGGAGAAAAAGAAAAAATAAACAACAGCACCGTACTTCCTGTATGCGGTGCTATTTACTGTATAGGAAAAACCTTCGAAGTTCTTGTTGAATCCGCTCCCGTTCAAGATGTTTCCGTAATTGGAATTTAAGAGGAAGGAAACTTAATCTTGCTTTAGGATTCCCTGCGAAAGACGGTTTCACCCTTTTTTATGGTTTCAAGAACCCGGATATCCCTCAACTCCTCTTTTGGGACGGTGAGAGGGTTTTTATCAAGCAGGACGAAATCCGCAAACTTTCCGGGAGCAATACTCCCCTTTTTATCCTCCTCAAAATACTGATAGGCTGCATTGACCGTGACGCCTCTGAGTGCCTCCATGGGGGTGAGGCACTCCTCCCGATCAAGAAGCACCCCGTTTGCAGTAATGCGATTGCAGGCGCACCAGAGGGTTGCCAGCATATCCGGTGCAAGAACGGGAGAATCCTGATGGAAGGTGTAGGTAACCCCCTCCCGGCCGGCGCTCTTTGCGGGACTGATACGTCTTCCCCGCTCCCCAAAGTTTTTCAGGTGTGTATCGCCCCAGTAATAGGTATGAGCCACAAAAAAGGAAGCGATCATCCCAAGCTTTCTCATCCTCGGCAGTTGGTTCGCACGCAGGAATTGCGCATGAATCATCACAGGACGGGTTTTACTGTCTCCGGCTCCTGCTGTCTGCTCAAAGGCGCAAAGCAGCTGTTCACACGCGGCATCTCCGTTGCAGTGGGCCAAAAGCTGTATATTTTCCCGTATTGCCCCCTCTACAAATTCCCGTACCTGTGCATCTGAGTAAATGGGATATCCCCGGTAGTCTTCTTCCCCCTCATAGGGCTGTGTCATCCAGGCAGTACGCCCCTGTGGGGAGCCGTCCAGAAAAATCTTGTATCCTCCCAGTTTCAGCCGGTTTCGATACTCACGGAAAAACTCGGGATGCTCAGGAATCAGATTTGGCGTCTGCTTGTAATCCGCATAGCACACAATGTCCGCTTTGAGCTTACCAAGGTCGGCCATCTCTTTGAGCAGCTTCCACTCCGACATCCCGGTCAGCCCATCCTGAACTGTGGTGATACCATAGGAAAAATAGAGCTGCTGGGCCGCTTCCATCTGTTTTATTCTCTGTTCCCGGGAGGGCTGATGGGGTTTGAGCGTGGTATACGCAGTTTCCTCCAGATATCCGTTGGGTTCCAGACTGCCTTGCATACGGCCGATTTTTCCGCCATCGGGGTCCTTTGTCCGTGCAGTAATCGAAAGCTGTTCGAGCGCCTTGCTGCTCAGCACTCCCATGTGGCCCGATTTGTGTGAGATCATGACCGGATAGCCGGGCAAAACCCGATCCAGTAGCTCTTTTGTCGGGTGCCGGTGCTCATACAGGGAGTTTTGGTCGTATCCAAATCCCAAGACCCATTCACCAGGTTTTAACTTATTTTTGTAAACGTAAGTTTTCAGCCTCTCAGCGATTTCTTGAAAGCTGCCTGCCCCGTCCAGGGAGGCAAGGGAGAGCGTGGAAGCGAGTGCAGTGATATGGCTGTGTGGGTCCAAAAATGCAGGGAGCATCGTTTTTCCCTGTAAGTTGACAGCTTCGGCCGATGTCCCTGAGAAAAACTGCACTTGTTCCAGCGTTCCCACTTCACGGATGATTCCATCCTCCACCAAAACCGCATCAGCCGTTTTATTCCCCTCCATTGTTACGATTGTTCCGCCGCTGTAAATCTTTTTCTGTCCCATGGTAATCCACTCCTGATTCTTGTTCTGTTGATTAGTATATTTAATTGGGAGTCCTGTCTGTATTTAAAGAAAGAAGCAACGGAACAGAAAAGGGAACAAAAACTCCCCATTTCATTACCAGCTTTCCTGTTCGCCTTTTGGCTGAACGTATTTGACCTGTTCAATTTTATCAAGACCAATGTGGCAGTATCCGCCCGGGTTTTTGTCCAGGTATTTCTGATGGTATTCCTCGGCCCGGTAAAAATTGTCGAGCGGCTTTGCTTCCACGACCACCGGTTTGTCGTAGCGCTGCTGCAGGCGACGCAGGGATTCCTCGATGACCGGCAAATCCTCCTTACGCACATAATAGATGCCGGTACGGTACTGACTTCCAACATCCCCGCCCTGCCGGTTGACAGAAATCGGGTTGATGACCTCATAGTACAGCTCTAGCAGCTCGGCAAGGGAGAGTCTAGCCGGGTCGTAAGTGACATGCACCGTCTCCGCATGGCCGGTGCCATGATGGCAGACCTCCTCATACGTGGGATATGCTGTAGTGCCGTTTGCATAGCCGACCTCGGTTTCAAGCACACCTTTTACATGATCCAGATACTTTTCAGTTCCCCAAAAGCATCCTCCCGCAAGGTAGATTTCCCTTTTTTCCATGGTTAAACACTCCTTTTGCCTGAGGAACTCCCACGCACAGTTTTTACTGTCGAATGGGACTTCCATAGCGGCTGTCCTTTTATGTGCTATCCTATAAAAAATATCATTGCTCCGTGTCCTGATGTGACAGGAATATTCTTTTACTCCTACAAGTATTTGTATTATATCACAAAAGATACCCTGGCACAAAGGAATGCGTTGACAAATATCTCTTGTCCGAGTAAAATATAAGCTGTAGGTAATTGATTACCTGCATTCTTTTTTAGATTCGTGTTAGCTTAGACTAACATCAAATGGGGAGGGGAAAATCATGACACTCGACCAGGTTAAGCCGGGGCAATCCGGTATTATTACACAGGTCGCGGGAGAAGGGCTTCTCAGGCGGCGCCTATTGGACATGGGACTAACGCCAAAGACTAAGGTCAGTGTGCGAAAGGTTGCACCGATGGGGGATCCGATTGAACTGATGCTGCGCGGATATGTATTGACAATCCGCAAAGAGGAGGCTGCAAAAATCTCGGTGACAAAGGAGGGTTCCCAATGAGCGAGACGACAAAAATCCGCGAGGAATCCCTCCGGCGCGCACAGGAAGCACACCATCACACCCATGGGGACGGCAGGCGCCACAGACATCGTGAAAACGAACCGGTTCATAAAAACCTGTTGTTTGCCCTTGCCGGCAACCAAAACTGTGGCAAAACCACCCTGTTTAATGCGTTGACCGGTAGCAATCAGCATGTGGGAAACTTTCCCGGCGTCACTGTGGAACGCAAGGATGGCACGATCAAGGGGCATCGAGAAGCGGTCGTTGTCGACCTGCCGGGTATTTATTCCCTCTCCCCTTACACCTCGGAAGAAATTGTCACAAGGGATTTTCTTATCAAGGACCGCCCGGATGCCATCATTAATATCGTGGACGCAACGAACCTCGAGCGTAACCTCTATCTGAGCCTTCAGCTGATGGAGCTGTCCATCCCCATGGTCATTGCGCTTAACATGATGGATGAGGTGCGTGCAAGCGGAAACTCCATTGATGTCGGAAAACTCTCTGAGCTGCTGGGGATTCCGGTCATTCCCATATCCGCGAGTAAAAATGAGGGAATTGATGAACTGACTCAAATCGCACTGCGCATTGCCAGACGTGCTGAACCGCCACGTAAAATGGATTTTTGCACCGGGGAAGTCCACAAAGCGATTCACTCCATTGCACATGTTATCGAGGAACAGGCCAGTGAATATGGCTATCCCCAACGGTTTGCGGCCACCAAGCTTGTCGAGGGAGACGAGCCGACAATGGAGGCGCTGCATGTTACCGCAAACCAGAAGGATATCCTGGGCCACATCATCGACGATATGGAACATGCGCTTCAAACCGATCGGGAGGCGGCTCTGGCGGATATGCGCTACAATTTCATTGAAAAACTCTGCGCCCAGTGTGTGGTCAAACGTCATGAGACTCATGAACAGGTGCGCAGCGAAAAGATCGACCGGATTCTCACTCACAAATACTTTGGCATCCCGATCTTTTTCGCCATTATGCTGCTGGTGTTCTGGCTGACCTTCGGTGTTGTCGGAAGCTTTTTGAGTGATTTGTTTGAATCCGGAGTCAATCTCGCAGTCGATGGGCTCTCCTCCCTGCTCATCACAGCCGGCGTCAGCGAGTGGATGCACTCGCTTATCATTGACGGTATCTGTGCAGGTGTGGGAAGCGTGCTCTCCTTCCTGCCGGTCATTGTACTCCTCTTTTTCTTCCTCTCCCTGTTGGAGGACAGCGGCTATATGGCGCGTGTTGCCTTTGTCATGGACAAACTGCTGCGGAAAATTGGGCTTTCCGGACGTTCCTTCGTGCCGATGCTCATCGGTTTTGGATGCAGTGTACCTGCTATTATGTCAACCAGAACCCTTTCCAGTGAGCGAGACCGCAAGATGACCATCGTGTTGACCCCGTTTATGTCATGCAGCGCAAAACTCCCGATTTACGGCATGTTCACCATGGCGTTTTTCCCAAACCATGCTGGCATTGTAATGATCAGCGTCTACATTATCGGCATTATCGTTGCCATTCTCTCGGGGCTGCTGCTCAAAAACACGGTATTTCGCGGCAACCCTATCCCCTTTGTTATGGAGCTGCCCGCTTATCGGATTCCCTCCGCCAAAAGCGTTGTGCTCCACATGTGGGAAAAGGCTAAGGATTTTATCCGCAAGGCATTTACAATCATCTTCCTTGCATCCATGGTCATCTGGTTCCTGCAAAGTTTCGACTGGTCTTTCAATCTGGTTGCTGACAACACGACGAGTATGCTCGCCTCTATTGGCAAATTGATTGCCCCGATTTTTGTCCCGCTCGGATTTGCGGATTGGCGGGCTTCCACCGCACTGCTCACCGGAATCACGGCGAAAGAAACGGTTGTCAGTACCTTTACCGTTCTGACGGGAGCTGCGACAAATGCGGAACTGACCACCATGCTCCACACGGTATTTACTCCGCTGACTGCATTTTCCTTCCTGGTCTTTACGGTACTATATATGCCTTGTGTCGCCGCATTTGCCGCTTCCAGAAGAGAGCTTGGTTCCATGCGCAGTGCGCTTGCAACTGCGTTGTATCAGACCTCTGCCGCATATCTTGCGGCGCTGATGATCTTCCAGATCGGCAGACTCTTTGTTGGAGTATAAGGAGGAAAGCTATTGTGAATCTTACAGATGGAATTGTCCTGTTCCTGTTGTTGTCCCTGACCGCAGGTATCCTCTGGTCGATGCGCCGTTCCCGTCGCCGAAACGGGTGCTCTGGATGCAACGGCTGCACCTCCTGCGGCCGCTGTCCCGGGAAAACAGATAAAACATCTATCGGGTAATAATCTTTGGCTCGAGCCACTCAAAAACCAGGGAGCTACCTGCTTTACCTGAAGCCCTCGAAATAAAGGAGATTGCCCGAAAACGCAACATGCCCTCCGAAGAGACTCTCCGGAGGGCATTTGTAGTTCTTAGAGTGCCTTGAGGTTGTCGTTCAGGAAAGTCTGGAACTGCTCTTCTTCCCCTTCGATATAGGTTCCAATAAACGTGGTCATCAGCTTATCCTGTTTACGCAGGATATAATCCTGACAGAAACAGGTTCCATCCGGAAAAACAATCTTCGTCGCCTTCATCGGTAAAACAAGGTATTCCTGTCCATGCAAATTCATGGTGTAGGTGTCCCCTGCCTCATAACCCATATCATCTATTTGTGAAAGCTGATTTGCCAACACATCGGCATAATTCTGTTCCGTCATGCCGGACGCGCCCGCAGTCAGCGCGAGGTTTTCCACAATCAGCCCAAGGGAATTCGTTTTATCCGCATTGGATACCGCAAAATCATATACCGTATTACCCTGGGAATAGTCATAATTCTTTTTCTGTTCTTCTGTCAGAGCGGAGTATCCGGAGTCCATAGTCGCCATCAGTTCGTCATCCGTCTGTGCCGTCCAACCGTCGGGCATGGTAAAGACAAAGCCGAGAGAAGAATTGGTATAGGTGTTCCCCTCCCAGGAGCCGCGGGTATAGACAACATTACTCGAAACAGACGAACTGTCGGAGCTGGCTGCACTGGCGCCGCTGGCCGCAGAAGAACCGCTCCCTCCGTCTGTGCCGCATCCAGTGAGGAAGGCCATCGTCATAACTGCCGTCAGTGTAAACACGGCAAGTTTCTTTGCATACTTCATTGTTTCATCCTCCATACATTTATAATTTCTGTCCGCTCCCTTTTCAAAACGGACATTGGAACAGGCGCCGCCTTGCAGCGCTGTTTTACCAATCGTAGTTTACTCGGCTGCTTTCAGGTTTTCCTCCAAAAAAGCTTTAAAATCTTCCCGGTTGCTTTCTAAATAGGTTGCGATAAAAGTAGTCATGAGTTTTCCCTCTTTGCGGATATAATAATCCTGGCAAAAATGCTCTCCCTCCACAGTAGGCTCCTCGACCATTGTCGGCAGAACAAAATATTCCTGCCCATGCAGAGTAGCAGTGTAAGTATCCCCTACCTGATAGGTCATGCTCGTAATCTGCTCAAGCTGTTCTTTGAGAGACTTCGCATACTCCTCTGCTTTCATTCCGCTGGCCCCTACCGTTAAGGAAAGGTTTTCCACAGTTAACTGTAGGGTAGAATTTTGTACAGCATTGGAAATGATAAAATCATAGACTGTTTTATTTTTTGAGGAATCATAGTTTTTCTTCTGTTCATCAGTCAATGCAGAATAACCGCTGTCCACAGAGGCCATCAGTTCCTCATTGGATTTTGCCGTCCAGCCATCTGGCATGGTCAGTGTAAACCCAAGAGAGGTGTTTGTGTAGACATTGTCTTGCCAGCTGCCCCTGGTATAAACCACCTTTTTCCCACAGCCGGTCAGACAAAGCATCATAGAAAGGGCTATCAATAGAGCAGACAATTTATAGGAAATGCACTTCATAGCTTTGCTCCCAATCACATTTGAAATCGTTACTATTTTATCACGCTCAAAAAAAGACCGCAACCAGTTTTTCATATTTTTCATAGGAAAAGGCCGGTATGAATGACATACCGGCCTGAGTAGAAATTCTTAATTATTCCTCACAGTGGCCACAGTTGCAGCCATTCCCTTCTTCCTCTTCCATTGCATCGAGGTCGAATTCCAGGTTTTCGCCACAGTTCGGGCAGTCAATCGAACCCTCCGCAATCATCTCCTCATCGAGGTAGATCGAGTCGCCGCATTTTGGGCAGATGACTTCATAGTAATCCTCATCGTCATCCTCGTCCTCACAGCCGCATTCATCCTCTTCTCCATAGAAATCCTCTTCGAGGTTGCCAAGGTCTTCATCCACAGCGTCTATCTGATCACAAACCTCAGACATACCGTCTTCCAGGTCAACCACAGACATTGCCAAATCGTCAAGTACATCAATGATGGCATTCAGCA
Organism: uncultured Oscillospiraceae bacterium; assembly: GCA_900543705.1. Classification (GTDB taxonomy): domain Bacteria; phylum Bacillota; class Clostridia; order Oscillospirales; family Ruminococcaceae; genus Pseudoruminococcus_B. The sequence goes on along the minus strand of UQSL01000008.1, from coordinate 28,882 downwards.
CTTTGCCCTCTTTGGTAGCGGCATCGATTCCCAGGCCCTCTGCAAGACCTTTGAGGTATGCAACTTTCTCAGTTACTAACATTAGTTTTCCTCCTTTGAGATATATTCAACATAAGAACGAATCGAGATTCGGTTATGCGCGTTCCATATATTCCCCGGTACGGGTGTCGACACGGATCATGTCGCCTTCCTCGATAAACAGGGGGACTTTGATTTCCGCTCCGGTTTCCAGGATAGCCGGCTTGGTGGCATTGGTTGCAGTATCACCCTTGAAGCCCGGGTCGGTTTCCGTTACTTTGAGCTCCATGAAAAACGGCGGCTCAATGCCAAATACCTTTCCCTTATAGGAGAGGATTTTGACATTAGTATTTTCCGTCACAAATTTGAAATTATCCGAAAGCTGATCCTTGTTGATGGGCACAGTCTCATACGATTCATTGTCCATAAAATAATACAGGTCGCCATCATTATAGAGATACTGCATTTCTTTTCTTTCAATGTAAGCGGTCGGGAATTTTTCCGTTGGGTTGAAAGTCTTTTCCACTACCGCACCGGTAATGACGTTTTTGATTTTCGTGCGGACAAACGCTGCGCCCTTCCCCGGTTTTACATGCTGGAATTCCACGATTTGGAATACATTTCCATCCATATCAAAAGTCAAGCCATTTCTAAAATCGCCTGCAGAAATCATAAAAGATACCTCCAACAATTCTTTTCATTTTTACGTCTAAAAACACAATTATATCGTTATTAGTTTACCGTAAATACATCCGATTTGCAAGTGGTTTTACAGGATTTTATTCCCTTATCCTCTGATTTTATTGAATAGGACGGTTATGTTCTGTCCTGAATACCCAAATTACCGCAGGGTAATCAGTTCTTTGGGAGAATGCGTCAGGTTCTCATACCCTTCCCGTGTAATGAGAGCCATATCCTCAATCCGCACGCCAAAACAGTTTTCCAGGTAAATACCAGGCTCTACAGTAATAACCATGCCGGGTTCGGTCAGCGTCTCACAAGTCTGGTTATAGCGTGGATCCTCTTGGATCTCCACACCCAGGCTGTGCCCCAGCCCATGCCCGAAATTCTCGGCATATCCTGCCGCAGCGATGATATCGCGCGCCACTGCGTCGATCTTCCGGCATTCGACGCCGGGACGAATCGCTTTAAGCGCCGCAAGCTGTGCATGGAGCACGGTGTCGTATACCCGGCGCTGCTCCTCGCTGATCTCCCCAATGGCCACCGTGCGGGTCATTTCGGCGCAGTAGCCCTTAAAGCGCGCCCCGAAGTCCAGTGTCAGGAAATCCCCTTCCTGTAGCGTTCTACCTCCGGGCACGCCGTGCGGCAAAGAGGAATTGGCTCCTGACACGCAGATGGTGGAAAAGGCAAGACCATCGCTGCCAAGCAGCTTCAACTCATATTCGAGCCTTGCCGCAATTTCACGCTCCGTGCGGCCGATGTGGATGTAATCAAGCAGGTTCGCAAACGCGGCATCCGTGATTTTCTGAGCTGTTCGAATACAATCGAGCTCATAGGGAGTCTTACACATCCGAAGCCTGTTAATTTGTTCATCCACTCTGCCGTCTGCGACAAACTCTGTCCGCGGGTATTTTTCCTGTAGACGATTGAGGACGGATATGGTCATTTGATCCGCTTCCACTGCAACATGCCTGAGGTTCATCTGACGGAATATCTCCGACAGCTGTGCATGCTCCTCCGTGAGCTTGACAATCTTCATATCCCGGATAATTCTCTTGGCCGCTTCGAGATAGCGGAAATCCACCAAAAAATAAAAAGTGTTGCGTGTCAAAAGCAGGATCCCGTCAGAGGAGGAAAACCCGGTAAAATAGAGCCGGTTTTGCGGGGAGGTGATCCATACTGCGTCCAAATCTTTAGGCAGGGATATCATAAGCTTGCTTGCCTGATCCATGCTGTTTTGTCTCCTTTTGTGTCTTGCTAATACTGTATTGGTAGGTTTTCCCCCGACAGAAAGAAACTGCAAATCGATATTTCCTCGTTTACCTTTCCAGACAGCCCTCGTAATACTGCTTCATGGTCAAAGCGTCCTCCGCCTGAGTACCGGCGGATTCACAGATGACAGTCGGAGCATATCCCCTCTGCGCGAGCAGCTCCATCAGCGGCTCATAGTCCGGGCCGAACAGTGTGTCCTCAAAGGTCAAATGTACCTTTTCCCCGCCTTTTTCCGTGTATTCGATTTTGGAAAAGTGGGAGTGGAACCCTTTGGCTCGTTCTTTTCCAAGCGCATTTTCCATGGTATCCAAAATAGCGGCATACTCCGCCTTTCCTTTGATCGCGCCAAAAGACCGTGCATTGAGGTGTCCGAAGTCCACACAGGGGAGAAATCTTTCACTTACTTTGCACAGCTCCATAACCTCCTCAAGCGTCCCGAGCTGGCCGACCTTGCCCATCGTCTCCGGACAGAGGATGATTTCCTCAAACCCATTTTCATCCAGTGCCTGCTGGCAGCGCGCCAGCGTGTCCTTGGAGAGTGCAAGCGCTTGCTCCCTTGTAAGCTTGCCGCATGAACCTGAATGCACTACAATCCGCCTTGCCCCCATCGCATGGGCGGCCCGGGCTGTCTGGAGTACGTACTCGATGCTTTTCAGCCGTTTATCCTCTTCCAATCCGGACAGGGAGATATAATAGGGAGAGTGCACGGACAGGACAATCCCCTGCTCCCTTGCAAGCTGTCCGAGCTGGCTTGCGGATTCCTCAGAAATCTTCACCCCGCGTCCGCACTGGTATTCATAGCAGTCGAGGCCCCGCTTCTTGACATAGTGCGGGATATCCGCAAAGGATTTGTATCCCATCTCCTTAAAGCTGTCGGAATTGCCTGCCGGGCCGAATATTGCTCTCATGATTTTCCCGCCTTTCTGTAATAGGCGCGCAGGAGCGGGCGCTCCAATGCGCGCTTGACCTTAAAAAACCACATGGATTCTGCCTCCATCGGCTCCACAAGGATCGCCGTGGCGCCAGCCGTATGGGCGCCCGCAATATCGGTGAACAATTGGTCGCCGATGACCGCCAGATGTTTCGGAGAAACCTGCATCCGCTTGGCCGCCTGCAAAATCCCCTTGGGAAGCGGTTTCGCACCATCCGCTACAAAGTCCAAATTTAACATTTCGGCAAACGGGCGAACCCTATCCGAGTTATTATTGGAGACAATCATCAGCTTTATCCCAGCGTTTTTCATTTCTTCCAGCCAGTGTTGTACCCGCCTTCTCGGGACAGGATTGTTGTGTGTCGTCAAAGTATTGTCCACATCCAGCACCAGTGCGGTGATGCCGTGCTGCTGGAAAAAGGAAAGAGGGATTTCATAGATCCGGCGAAACAGGTAATCAGGCAGTAACAGGCTCAAATGGGCGTCTCCTTTCCAAAGGTCTTTCTTCTTTTAGGATACATAAAGATGATGCCTTTGTAAAGACAGGCAACAGAAAAGCGGGGTGAAACACCCCGCTTTGATTGGCATTTGAGCACGCAGTCCCAAACACAGCGTAAATCTATTTGTATTTACGTTTCCGTGCTGCCTCTGATTTCTTTTTGCGCTTTACAGAAGGCTTCTCATAATGCTCTCTTTTGCGGACCTCAGCGAGTACGCCGGATCTTGCACACTGTCTTTTGAATCTTCTCAGAGCACTATCGAGTGTCTCATTGTCTTTGATATGAATTTCAGCCAACTTCAATTCCCTCCCTCCGCCACATGGCAGGGGTTTTAGTAACAAATGTAACGAATGATATTATACACTGGAATAACAAGTTCTGTCAAGCGCTCCCCACATGTTTTTCGTGAAAGTTTCCAAATGAAAGTTGTGCAGATTCCATAAGCATTGTGCGAAAAAACTCGAAAAGACTATTTTACTTGACGACGATATTGACAATTTTACCCGGAACATAAATCTCTTTTACAATCGTTTTGCCTTCCATGGCGGCCTTTGCGTTATCCTGAGTCTTCGCCGCTTCAATTGCCTCATCCTTCGTGGCATCCGCCGCAATCGTTACACGCGCTTTGAGCTTGCCGTTGACCTGTACCGCGATTTCGACTGTGTTCTCCACGCATTTGGATTCATCGTATTCAGGCCATTTCTGCTCATTTAACATGCCGCCGAAGTTCTGTGCCTGCCAGATTTCCTCCGTGATGTGCGGGGCAAAGGGGTTGAGCAGCAGTAGCAGGGTTTTCATCTCGCCTCTGGTGATGGATTTCTTTGCCGCAATCTCATTGAGTAAAGACATCATCGCCGCGATGGCGGTGTTGAATTTCAAGTTCTCGATATCCTCCGTGACCTTCTTGATGGTCTTGTGCATCAAGCCTTCAAGTTCCTTGCTGTAGCTCTCCTGAGCTGTCAGGACGTCCTGCAAATCCCAGATACGGTCGAGGAAACGCTTGCAGCCTTTGATGCTCGACTCGCTCCAGGGAGCGGCCTTCTCAAAATCGCCGATAAACATCTCATACAGGCGCATGGTATCCGCGCCGTACTCCCTGACCACGTCGTCCGGGTTGATGACGTTGCCGCGGGATTTGCTCATCTTCTCACCGCCCTCACCGAGAATCATGCCATGGCTTGTCCGCTTGGAATATGGCTCCGGCATGCTGACGACGCCGATATCATGGAGGAACTTGTGCCAGAACCTCGAGTAAAGCAAATGCAGAGTGGTATGCTCCATGCCGCCGTTGTACCAGTCGACCGGAAGCCAGTAGTCGAGCGCTTCTTTGGAGGCGAGCGCCTCGCTGTTGTGCGGGTCGCAGTAGCGCATAAAATACCAGGAGGAGCCCGCCCACTGGGGCATGGTATCCGTCTCCCGCTTGGCAGGGCCGCCGCAGTGCGGGCAGGTGGTATTCACAAAGGAATCCATCGAGGCAAGCGGGGATTCACCGTTATCGGTCGGCTCGTAGGATTCGACCTCCGGGAGTTTCAGTGGGAGCTCACTCTCCGGCAGGGGAACCCAGCCGCATTTCTCACAGTAGACCATCGGGATGGGCTCTCCCCAGTATCTCTGGCGGGAGAAAACCCAGTCGCGCAGTTTAAAATTGACCTTCGGACGACCCTTGCCGGTCTCTTCGAGGAAGGCAGTGATTTTTTTCTTTGCCTCCTCCACAGTCAAACCGTCAAGGATGCCCGAGTTGACCATGACGCCAGTTTCGCAGTCGGTAAACGCCTCTTTCGTGACGTCTCCGCCCTTTACGACCTCGATAATGGGCAGGTCAAACGCCTTGGCAAAGTCATAGTCGCGGGTATCGTGCGCCGGAACCGCCATGATGGCGCCGGTGCCGTAAGTCATCAGAACATAGTCGGAGATAAAAATGGGGATCTCCTTACCCGTAACCGGGTTGATGCCGTTCACGCCTTCGATGCGCACACCGGTCTTGTCCTTGACAATCTCGGTGCGCTCAAAGTCGGATTTTCTGGCTGCCTGCGCCTGGTACTCGTGAATTGCGTCCAGATTGCCGATTTTATCCGCCCACGTTTCAATGTATGGGTGTTCCGGGGAGATGACCATATAGGTCGCGCCGTAAAGCGTATCCGGGCGGGTGGTGTAGACGGTCAGCAGGTCGCCGGCAGTCGTGCCAAAATCGACTTCCGCGCCGGTGGAGCGGCCGATCCAGTTTTTCTGCGAAATCTTAACGCGGTCGATATAGTCGACAGTGTCAAGGTCGTCGAGCAGGCGCTGTGCATATTCGGTGATCTTGAGCATCCACTGGCTTTTGACCCTGTGGATGACATCGCCGCCGCAGCGTTCGCACTTGCCGCCGACAACTTCCTCGTTTGCAAGGACGACCTTACAGGAGGTGCACCAGTTGACGCTCATCTCTTTTTTGTAGGCAAGGCCTTTTTTAAAAAGCTGGAGGAAAATCCACTGGGTCCATTTGTAGTATGATGGGTCTGTGGTATTCACTTCCCGGTCCCAGTCAAAGGAGAGGCCCAGGGATTTGAGTTGTCCCTTAAAGCGGGCAATGTTGTTTTTCGTAACAATCGCCGGATGGATTTTATTTTTAATGGCGAAGTTTTCCGTAGGCAGTCCAAAGGCATCCCATCCCATCGGGAACAAAACGTTGTAGCCCTGTAAGCGGCGTTTTCTCGCCACAATGTCAAGCGCCGTATATGGACGCGGATGGCCGACATGCAAGCCGTTTCCGGATGGATAAGGGAATTCCACCAGCGCGTAGTACTTCGGCAGGCTGTAGTCGTTTTTGGCCGCAAAGGTCTTGTTTTTGTCCCAGATGCCCTGCCATTTCTTTTCAATTTCCGTAAAATTGTATTTCAAGTCAAACCCTCCTCAAGGTTCTATCAGTTGACGGATATCAAGTTCTTCCCCGTCCGACCATAGTCGGTCGAGCGAGTAAAACTCTCTCGCCTCTTTATAAAACACATGGACGACCACTTCCCCGTAATCGAGGACAATCCAGGAAGCGGAGCCATATCCTTCGATATGGTCCGGTTTGACTCCAAGGAGTTCGAGCTGGTATTCCACTTCGTCCGCAAGCGTCTTAACCTGTGTGGAGTTGCTGGCGCTTGCAATGACAAAGTAATCCGCCAGAATCGTCAAATCCCGCACACGGATTGCTTTGATCTCCTCGCCCTTTTTGGAATCGAGCGCTTTCACCGCTGCCTTTGCTGTCTCGGTTGCTGTCATGAAATTAATCACACTCCCTCAAATATCGACATAAGGCATTGAAACCTTTTGTTATCTGATCACAATTTCATTATATGCATCAATGGTATCCGGATGGATAGGGCGCCTGTTTTCGGATAAATCCCGGATGGTGAAGGCAAGCCCTTCCTCGACTACCGCGTCGAGGCTTTTCCTTGCAAGCTCCTGCAATTCCTTCGCGCCCGGATACTCCCTGTCATCCGAGGTCAAATCCGCTACAAACAGGATTTTTTCGAGCAAACCCATACCCGCCCTTCCGGTGGTATGATAGCGCACCGCGCGTAAGGTTTCCTCATCCGTAATCCCGAATGCACTACGCGCAAACTCCGCGCCCGCTGGGGCGTGCCAGAGCTGAGGAGACGCCATCATTGCATTGTCCCAAATTATATCAGAATTGTGCGCGATTGTAAACTGTTCGTCCTCCGGCAGGTTTTTGCAGACATCGTGAATCATGCCGGCCAGATAGGCTTTTTCTGCATCCGCCCTGTTCTTCTCGGCAAGCTCCTTTGCAAGGCGTGCGACATTGCAGGAGTGGACAAAACGCTTCGGCTTGAGCATGGATTTCACGCGCTCCGTAATCTCTTCCAGCATCATACCGGTTCCTCCCGTTTCCCCATAGAGATGATGCTCCCGGATATATTCGAGCACTCCATCCGGCAGGATATCGGATAAATCCTCTCCAGACTTGAGCTTTTCGCGGATTTGCGTGGAGGACATCTCCAGCACATCAATGTCAAGCACTTCACACTTCGCGCCAAACTGATCGTTCAGATATTGTGCATGTTCAAGCAGGCACTTACGCTCCCCGCTCTCCCTCGCCGCAGTGCAGATCACTGCAAGGCGCATAATTCTCTCACTTTCCCGCCACTGCTGAAGAGTAAAGAACATGTCGCTTCCCATGATGAGAAACAGCTCGCCGTCCGGGTATTCCGTTTTGAGCTCCCGCAGGGTATCCACGGTGTAGCTCGGCCCCTCACGTTTGAGCTCCCGGTCGGATACAATGAGACGCTCATGCCCATGTGCCGCAAGCCTGCACATGGCGAGACGATGCTCCCCGGGGGCCGCATGCATCTGCTTGTGGGGAGGGATATTGGTGGGTATCAACAGGACCCTGTCAAGATGCAGCAGCCGCGCCGTCTGCACGGCAAGATTGATATGCCCATTATGGATGGGGTCAAACGTGCCGCCAAACATGGCAATCTTTTTCACAGTCCCTCACATCCTATTTGACGAGCTTGATTTTGGAATCCTTCTTTTTGGGCCGGTACAGGATAAAACGGGTGCCGATGGCGGCGACTACCTCCGCGCCTGTTGCAGCAGCAATCTCTTCCGCCGCTTCCCTGGGGCCGACCGGCGAGGTTTCCAGGGTGCGCAGTTTGATAAGCTCACGGGCTTCCAGCGCGTCGTTTACCTGGGAAATAAGCATCTCGCCCACTCCGCCTTTTCCCACCTGAAATATTGTTTCAATGCCGTTGGCAAGCCCTCTGAGCTGTGCCCTCTGTTTACTGGTCAGCATAAGTTATCTCCAATCTGAAAATAGTATTGCTATCTAATCTTTTTCCTTATCTGAGTCCCGAGGTATTTTGCTTAAAACAGACAGGGATTTTCTTTGTCCCAATCATTGGGAATACCTCCAATGGTAGAAATCCCATAGTCTGATAAAACTTCCTCGTTCTTGCATATGGTTCAAATTCCACCGAACCATCCAGTGTTTTTACAGTCAAAAACTTCATGCCGTTTTCCACGTAAAACTGTTCGACTTGCAGCAGCAAGGATTTCCTGCGCCTTTTGTATGGTATTGTGGTAACCCACCCATGGCGCTGACTTCCGCCGTGAAGGCGTTAAACACTTTAACTTCTGCAAACCCACGGGAATCCGGTTCTCTACAGATCCATAAAACGGCCTATCCTGTGCCTGTCTTGATAGTCTTCGATAGGTTCCTCATAGGCAAACCATTGAGACAAGGCGTGCGGAATTCTTCTGCAGATTTTTGATTTTTCCTCACGGTTCAAGAGTTCTTTGACTACCAAATTTCATCCTCCATACATTATAGCTTTTCTTCCAGCCGCGCTTTCAGTTTTTCTTCGAGCAGGCACAGAGCCTGTCCTCTGTGGCTGATGGCGTCCTTTTCCTCAGCGCCGAGCTGGGCAAAACTCTGTTTCCCAACATAAAACACCGGGTCGTAACCAAAGCCTCCCTCACCCGCGCGTGCAAAACCAATCTCCCCTTCGCAGGTTCCGCGCAGGAAAAAGTGCTCCCGTGCGCTCAAAATAACACATAGCGCGCAGACAAAGCGCGCGGTGCGTTTTCCCTCGGGGATATCCCTCATGTCTGCAAGGAGTTTATCGATGTTTTCATCATCTGTGGCATGCTCTCCCGCATAGCGTGCAGTATAGACGCCGGGGTGCCCTCCCAGGGCATCTACTTCAATGCCGGAATCATCCGCCACCACCGGGGTATGCAAAATGTCAAACAAAGCCTTCGCTTTTAAATAGGCGTTTTCTTCAAATGTCTTTCCGGTTTCCTCTACTTCCAAAGAGACGCCGAGTTCCTTCATGGAATGCGCTTCGATGCCAAGCGGGGCGAGAATACGGGAAAACTCCCGTACTTTGCCCGCGTTATTGGTTGCGATGGCAAGTTTCATCTTACTGTTCCTCCCCGTCAAACAGCGCTGCGGCAAACTCGGAGGGGACAAAGGGCTGCATATCGTCAATCTGTTCGCCCACGCCGATATATTTCACCGGGATTCCGAGTTCTTCCTTAATGGCGAGCACCACGCCGCCCTTTGCCGTGCCGTCTAGTTTGGTGAGTACTATACCGGTGATGATGCCGGTCGCCTCTTGAAACAATTTCGCCTGATTCAGCCCGTTTTGCCCGGTTGTCGCATCGAGTACAAGCAAGACCTCCACATGGCTGTCCGGAACTTCCCTGGAAATAATGCGTGTCATCTTGGACAGCTCATCCATCAGGTTTTTCTTGTTATGAAGCCGTCCGGCTGTGTCACAGATGACAACCTCGATGCCACGTGCCTTAGCCGCGGAAATGGTGTCAAATACAACTGCCGCAGGGTCTGCGCCCTCGGCATGGCGAACCATATCCACGCCCGCTCGTTTCGCCCACACATCGAGCTGGTCAATCGCCGCCGCACGGAAAGTGTCCGCCGCGCCAAGCAGGACGGAATGGCCCTGCTCTTTAAAATTATGTGCGAGCTTGCCGATAGTCGTCGTCTTACCGACTCCGTTGACTCCTACGACCAAGATCACGGTAGGAGTGGTGTCGATAACGATTTCATTTTCGCCCTCGAGCAGTTCGGCCACAATCTCCCTCAGCTCATTTTTGACAAGCTTTGGGTCGGTCATGCGTTTTATTTTGACACGCTCCCTGAGCTTTTCACAGATGGTTTGCGCAGTCATAACTCCAACATCGGACAAAATCAGGATTTCCTCGAGCTCCTCGAACAAATCTTCGTCGATTTTGGTGAAGGAGCCAAGCATCACGTCGACCTTGCCCGCAATCGAATCTCTGGTTTTTTTCAGGCCCTCGGCTATTTTTGAAAAGAATCCCATGGTACACCTCATTCTCATTCTATTTGGTCAGAATCTTGCTTTCAATCTCGTCAATATCCATCTTAAGCAGCTTGGAAACGCCTTCCTCCTGCATGGTTACACCGTAGAGGATGTCCGCTTCCTCCATCGTCCCTCGCCGATGGGTGATGAGGATAAACTGGATATGCGCCGCGAGCGTTTTCAGATACGCCGCATATTTGCCGACATTGACATCGTCGAGCGCGGCCTCAATCTCATCGAGCACGCAAAACGGCGTAGGTTTCACTTTCAAAATCGCAAAATAGATGGCAATGGCAATAAACGCCTGCTCGCCGCCGGAAAGCGCGGAGAGGTTTCGGATAATTTTACCCGGAGGCTCTACAAAAATCTCAATGCCCGACTCCAGCACATTATCCGGGTCGCTGAGCTTGAAATATGCCTTACCCCCGCCGAATAACTCCACGAAAATTTCTCTGAAATGGCGGTTTATCTTTTCAAAGCACTCGACAAACAGGGTTTTCATGTTATCCGTCAGGTCGTTGACAATATCGAGCAACTCTTTTCGGGAGGTCTGTGCATCGTGGACCTGCTCTTTCATGAAGGTATAGCGGGCGCTGAGCTCCTTATATTCCTCGATAGCCGCCACATTGACGTTTCCCAGCGCCTTGATGCGGCTGCGCATATCGGCAAGCTTAGTCTGTGCAGCAGAAGTGTTCTCCACCGGCTGCGCAATATTCTGCGCCTCGCTGTGGGTCAGTTCGTATTCATCGAACATTTTTGCGATGATTTCGTCATATTTTCCCTGTACGAAGGTGACCCGCTCCTGCACCTTGGACAGCTCGGAGGATATTTTCTCTCGGAAGCTGAGGTAAGATTTTTCCTGTGCGCGCAGAGCTGTCGCCTGTGCCTCATATTTTGCGTTTTGCTCGGAAAGCTCTTTTCGTTCCCCTTCGATTGCATCAATGCGGGTGAGCAGGGTTTCCCGCTCCTCGCTCAACGCCGCCTGAGACAATTGGATCTGTTTGCGCTTTTCCTCCAAGCCCTCCCGTTCGGCTGCAAACTCACGCATCCGCTCGTCATAGCTTTCTCCCGCCTGGCGGATTTCCTCCGCACGCCGGCGCAGGCTCTCGATGTCCTTAAGCTGGCCTGCCCGCCGCACTTGCAATGCATTGAGCGCCGTGTTTTTTTCCTCGAGCTGAAGCTGTCTGCCGGAGAGTTCTTTCCGCCCGCACGAGATCGTTTGTGTCAGCGCATCGATTTTTTCCTGGGTATCCCCTACAAGCTGGGTGTCGTCCGTCTGTCCGCTCTGAAGTTCTGAAAGCTGGCGTGACAATTCCTCGGATTCAAGCTTTGCAAGAGAGAGGGAGGACTCGGACGTACTGATTTTTTCTTGAAGCATGTGCAGGCGTTCCTGCCGTTTCGCCTGCTCAATTTCAAGGGAGGCGTTTTGATCCTGAAACGCGGTAATCTGCTCGTCAAGTGCGGCAATTTCCTCCACCAGCCGGTTTTTCTTTGCATTTTGTTCTCTTCCCTGAACGCTCAGCGCGGAAATCTCCCGCTCAAGCTCCTTAACTTCCGCTGAGCGGGAAAGTAAAGAGGTATTCTTATTCTGTGAGCCTCCCGCCATGGAACCGCCCGTGTTGATGACCGACCCGTCCAGGGTCACGATACGAAACCGGTGGGAAAACTTCCCGGCAATCTGCACCGCATCGTCGATACTGTTCACGACCGCCGTGTGCCCGAGCAGGGAGTTTATCACCGGACGGTAGCGCTCCTCACAGGTCACAAGCTCGCTTGCAAGCCCGATATACCCCTCGTTTGCGGTTAAATTTCTCTCTTCGAGCAGCCTGCCGCGCACCGTAGTCAGCGGCAGGAATGTCGCGCGCCCGGAATTCGAACGCTTGAGGTAGCTGATGGCGGCCTTTGCCGCCTGCTCGTCCTCGACAATGATATTCTGCATGGCAAAACCGAGTGCTGTCTCCACCGCGTATGTATACTCTTTTTCCACGGTAATCAGGCGGGACACCGGCCCGTTGATACCGGAAAGATTTCCCTGACGCACTTGCGCCATTACCGCGCGTACGCTGTGCTGATAGCCGTCGAGGCTTTTCTCCAAATCCTCGAACATCTTCGCACGGTTTTGTTTATCGCGTATCTTTGCCGCGAGGTCTCTGACTTCGCCTGCCGCCTGCTCGAGCTTTACCGCCTGGTGTTTTCTCTTGAGCAGGTAACCGTCCGCCATGTTCTTGCGCTCGGCTATCTGCCGGGCGCCCTGTGTGTGCGCCTGCTGCTCAGTAGTAAGTTCCTCTTTTGCCTGTGTAAGGGATTCTTCCAAATCCATAATTCGTTTGGTGCGCGCCTCGAGTGTGGAGGATAGGGAAGCTATCTGTGCCTCCTTTGTCGCCTGGCCGAGCCGGTAATCACCGAGCACCTGCTGTAAGGCAGCAAGCGAGGTCGTATCTGCATCGATTTTCCGCTGGAGGGAAATAATATCCTCCTGAATTTTACCTAACCCTTCGTGCCTGAGGGCAAGCTCCCGCTCAGTAGAAGCGAGTTCCGCTTCTTTTTCGCTGAGCGTCTGCGCATTTTGCACAAGAAACTGCTCATTGTTCTGCTTTTGCTCGGTGAGCTGGGCAATCTGCATGTCAATGCGGATTCCCATCTCCTGCGTGTGGGCGATATCATTTTGATTGACTGCAAGCTCGGAGTCAATCTGAGAAATGCGCTGCTGGTAGTTTGTCCTGCGGCTCCGCACTTCCTCCGCCAAAACAGAGAGCTTTTGGATATCCGCATAAACCCGCTCGATATCCTGTTCTGTGCGCTCAAGTGCCGCGCTGTTCGCATCATAATCATTCTGGCGCTCTAAAATTTGTTCGTTTTGTTTCTGGATACGCTCCTTGAGCTCTTTCAATTGGTTGACCCACAGAGAAATCTGAAGCAGCCTTCTCTGCTCTTCGAGCTCGACAAATTTCTTTGCCTTTTGGGACTGGATGCGCAGCGGCTCAATTCTCCCCTCAATTTCCCCGAGGATATCGTTTAAGCGCAGCAGATTTTCCTGTGCAAGCGCCAGGCGCTTGAGCGCCTCCTCCTTGCGGTAGCGGTACTTGGAAATGCCTGCCGCTTCCTCAAAAATCTCTCGGCGGTCGGGGCTCTTTGCGGCGACAATCCCCCCCATCCTGGCCCGCCCCGCGGTGGGATACCCGTCCCGGCCGATACCAGTGTCCATCAGCAGCTCGTGGATATCCTTGAGTCGCACGTTCATCTGGTTGATGCGGTATTCGCTCTCTCCGCTGCGGTAGAATTTACGGGAGATAGTGACCTCGTCGCTGTCGATGTCAAATTCCCGTCCGGTATTGTCAAAAGTGATGAGCACCTGCGCAAAGCCGCTCTGGCTGCGTTTTCTCGTGCCGCCGAAGATGACGTCCTCCATCTTCGCACCGCGCAGGGTCTTACTCGACTGCTCGCCGAGCACCCAACGGATGGCGTCGCCGATGTTGCTCTTCCCGCTGCCATTTGGCCCGACGACCGCAATCATTCCGCGGTCAAATTGGAGCTTAGTCCGATCCGGAAAGGATTTAAACCCCTGTAACTCCATGGATTTCAGATACATCCTCCGCCACCCCCTTTTGTTGTACTTTTACTGTTCCCGGAGGAATCTTCTCGGACTTCCTGATTTTTACCCGGTACCCCAACCGGGCAAGCTCTGTCAGATTTGAGCGGTGCTGTCCCGCCAGCTTTGAAACACCGGAGGGGTGCACCCATAGTTCATATTCTTGCTCCTTCGGGCAGCCTTCCAGCTGCCGAAGAACCTTGGATAAATATCGTCTTGCCTCGCACAGCTCCCGGAAGGCGGGATGATACGCCCCGCCGACCACCTGCCGTTCCACATTCCTGGAAGCATGCAGTCCCACCCGGATGACGGTCACACCCGCCTGCTCGAAAAGCCCCATTAGCTCCGCGCACAGCACGGCGGATTCCTCTACACCGGGCGCATGGTATTTCCCACTCTTTAACAGCGAAGCAAGCTGTGTCCCCTCGAGCACCACGGTCGGGTAAATTCGCACCGTATCCGGTTGCAAAGAGATAAGCTCCCTCGCCGTATACTGCTCGAGCTGCAAGGTACTGCCGTACAGTCCTGTCATCATCTGCATTCCGAGAGAGATTCCTGCTTTTCGTATCCGATTCGCTGCTTCCCTCACATCCCGGGCTGTATGCCCGCGGGAATTGAGGCGCAGTACCTCATCACTCATGCTCTGTGCACCGAGTTCGACCGCTGTCACTCCGTAGGACAGCAGAGTCTCGATAATCCCAAGGTCCACTGCGTCCGGTCTCGTCGAAACCCGGATGCCGGCAAAACCATAGTTTCGTACGCAATCCTGCGCCGCCCGCAAAAGCTCGCACATGTATCCGGGCTCGACGGCGGTAAAGCCCCCGCCGGAAAAGGCAATTTCGGTATCCTGCACCCGTTCGCCCAAATCCCGCGCGGCTGTGCGGCATAACTCATTGACAGACTCCCCGTTCGGCAGCTCCTGTGCTCCGGAAATCGTGTGCTGGTTACAAAAGCTGCACCGGCAGGGACAGCCGATATGAGGCACGAAAATCGAAAGATTCGCGTGCTTCATTCTCCCATCAGTGCAAGCGCTTCCCTTGCCGCCGCCTGCTCCGCGTCCTTTTTGCTTCGTCCAGTTCCGGTACCGATGACGTTGGAATTCAGGCGCACCTCTACGGTAAAACGCTTATCATGGTCCGGTCCGGTTTCCTCCACCAGGCAGTAGGTAATCTTTTCCTCTCTATTCTGCTGGATAATTTCCTGTAAAATGGTCTTGTAATCCTTTGCCTCTTCCAATTTTTCAGGCACCATATCATCATGGAGCATGCCGAGAATAAACTTTCTTGCTTGCTCCAAGTTGCTATCAAGATAAATCGCCGCAATCACAGCTTCCACCGCGTCCGCCAAAATGGACGGGCGTTGGCGGCCGCCGGTCAGTTCTTCTCCCTTTCCAAGCATCAAATACTCGCCGAGGTTTAATTCGAGTGCCTGTTTGTGCAACGATTTTTCACACACGAGCGAAGCGCGAAACTTAGTAAGCTCTCCCTCCGGCATATGTGAAAAATGCTTGTACAAATACTCCGACACCACGATGGAGAGCACCGAATCCCCCAGGAATTCGAGTCTCTCGTTGCTCTGCAGCCCTTTTTTCGACTCATTCGCATAAGATGAGTGGCACAGTGCCGTCGAAAGCAGATGTTTGTTTCGAAATTCATACCCAATCTTCTTTTCAAACTCCCTCATGTCCAACCTCCTAAACTAAACTGTCCCGTATTGATAGGCCTAAAGGGCAGGCGAAAAATTCGTCTGCCCTATAAAAGCATGTTATGACTGTTTTGCCTGCCCTCTCTGAAGGGATAATTCGATTTCCCTGATCACCTGTTTGTCCACAAAATCCCTTGCCTGGCGAATCGCGTTTTTAAATGCCTTCGCATTCGAACTGCCATGCGCCTTGATGACCGGCTTTGCAATTCCCATCAGTGGGGCGCCGCCATACTCGGTGTAGTCCATTTTCTTTTTGAACTCCTTGAGCCCGGGCATCACGCAAAGTGCCGCAATCTTTCCGCCGAGTCCTTTCAGGAACAGGCCCTTGATGTTGTCGATGAGCATCATGCCAAGTCCTTCTGTCAATTTGAGTACGACGTTGCCGGTAAAGCCGTCTGCAACGGCGACCTCGCAGGAGCCTTCCGGCAGTTCTCTCGCCTCAACATTACCCGCAAAATTGATCTGCGGGTTTGATTTGAGCAGGGTGTAGGCCTGATGCTGAAGCTCGGTGCCCTTGGTTTCCTCGGAACCGACATTGATAAGGCCGACCTTTGGTTTGGGAATTCCCATAATCTTGTTCATGTAAACCGAGCCCATCATGGCAAATTGTTCAAGCATCTCGGGGCGGCATTCGAGGTTTGCGCCGGCATCCATCAACATAAAGCAGCCGTTCTCGTGCGGGAGAATCGGGGCGAGCGCCGGGCGCTTAATTCCCTTAATACGCTTGACGATAAAAGTCGCCCCCATCACAAGTGCGCCGGTGTTTCCGGCGGAGACATAAGCATCTCCCGCTCCCTCCGCCAACAGGGAAAGTCCCACCGCCATCGAGGAATCCTTCTTCGCCTTGATGACGTCGCCCGGATCGTCCTCCATGGTCATGACAGAATCCGCTTGTGCGATCTCGATTCCATCCAAAGAAATGCTGTTTTCAAATGCAAGCTTGGAAAGCTGCGTTTTGTCTCCGGTAAGCGTGATGGCAACGCCGTATTCGGCGACCGCCATAGCACAGCCCTCTAACACCGCTTTTGGCGCGTGGTCGCCGCCAAAGCCGTCTACAATAATTCTCATTCTGGCATTCTCTCCTTCTCTAGGATTTGCCGCAAAAGACCCAGCGAACGCTCACTCAGCGCCGCATAGCGGTCTTGTTTATTTTTTATCCTCTCCTCAAGCGGGGGCAAGATACCCATGTTGCTCCCCATCGGCTGGAATTCGCGCACCGACTTATCGCTGATGTACGCGCACAGCGCGCCGATCATCGTCTCCTTTGGAAATGTCACCGGTTCCCTGCCCGCAAGGATGCGGGAGAGATTTCTTCCTGCCACAATGCCGGAGGATGCCGACTCGATATACCCTTCCACACCGGTTATTTGACCCGCAAAAAAGATGCGCGGGTCGCTTTTGAGGCGGAAGGTGGAATCCAGCAGCCTTGGCGAATCGAGGAAGGTATTGCGATGCATGACCCCATAGCGCACAAACTGTGCATGCTCAAGCCCCGGAATCATCGAAAAGATACGCTTTTGCTCGCCAAATTTTAGATTCGTCTGGAACCCGACCAGGTTGTACATCGTCCCGTCGCGGTTTTCCTTTCTCAGTTGGGCCACAGCCCACGGGCGCCGGCCCGTATACGGATCCCGCAGCCCGACCGGCTTGAGCGGGCCGTACCGGATGGCGTCGTGCCCGCGTTTTGCCAACACCTCGATGGGCATACACCCCTCATAGACGGTAAAGCCCCGCTCAAAGCTTTTGAGCTCCACCGATTCGGCCTGTGTCAACTCATGCAAAAAAGCCTCGTACTGCTCTTTGTCCATCGGGCAGTTGATGTAATCGCTGTCCCCGCGGTCATAGCGGGCGGCGAAAAACACCTTGTCCTTATCGATGCTCTCAAAGCTGACGATGGGGGCCGCCGCATCATAAAAGCTGAGCGTTTCCTCCCCGCACTTTACCCGAATTACCTCGGCAAACGCGTCGGAAGTGAGCGGCCCTGTTGCTATGATAACATATCCATCCGGAATTTGTGTGACTTCTCCTGAAATAATTTCAATATTTTTATGATTCCGAATTTTACTTGTCACCGCATCGGAGAACTTCACCCGGTCGACGGCAAGCGCACCGCCTGCTGGAACGCTGCATTCATCTGCGCACTGCATAATGACGGAACCGAGCATACGCATCTCCTCTTTTAAAAGCCCTGCGGCAGACTCCACCCGCATCGCCTTAAGGGAATTCGAGCAGACAAGCTCTGCAAAGCCCTCGTATTTGTGTGCGGGGGAATATTTCTGAGGCTTCATTTCATACAGCTTTACTGAAATTCCCGCATTTGCAAGCTGCCAGGCCGCTTCACAGCCGGCAAGCCCTGCCCCGATTACATGTACCGTCATCCTAGGTTCTCCTTTATGAATTTGATAAGAATCAGAAGCTTTCCCCAGTCTGAATCATCGCATGGTTTTTGAAAAAAGATAGTGGAAATTCCCCGCACCGCAAAACTGCGGCACAGGGAAGCATATCCTTATCATTATTTTGTCTTAGCATCCGCATTCTGTTTCGGTTCATCCTTGAGTCCGCGCTCATAGTCGCAGTCCTCGTTTGCGCAGTAGATTTTTCCCATCTTGCCTCGCTTTTTCAGCAGCGTGCCGCCGCATTTCGGACAGCGCTCCTCCTTGAGTGGTTCGTCCCAGGTCATGAAACCGCATTTTGGGTTATGCTCGCAGCCATAGTAGGTCTTTCCGGTCTTGGAGCGTTTCACCAAAATCTTGCCGCCGCACAGCGGGCAAACTCCGCCGGTTTCCTGTACGATTTTTTTCGTATTCCGGCATTCCGGGAACCCAGGGCAGGCTAGGAATTTTCCAAACCGCCCAATTTTGATGACCATCTTGCGCCCGCACAGCTCGCAGACGACATCGGTTTCCTCATCCGGGACCTTGACCCGGGTGCCGTCCATCTTTTTCTCGGCTTTTTGCAGGGTAGCGTCAAAATCGCCGTAGAAATCTTTGAGCATCTTGACCCAGTCAATATCGCCGTATTCGACTTTATCGAGGTTTTTCTCCATATCCGCAGTGAATTTGACGTTGACAATGTTGCTGAACAAGTCCTTCATCAGCTTGGTCGTCACTTCACCAAGGGCAGTGGGCTTAAGCGCCTTTGCCTCCCGTTCAATATAGTTGCGTGCCAGAATCGTCGTGATCGTCGGCGCGTAGGTGCTCGGACGGCCGATGCCGTTTTCCTCAAGCGCTTTAATAAGCGACGCCTCGGTATAGCGTGGCGGCGGCTGAGTAAAGTGTTGATTGCCGTCCAAGCTCTTAACTTTAAGCACATCTTGTTCTGCAAGCGGCGGCAGCGCACCGCCCTCTTCGCTTTCTTCGTCCTTGCCTTCCTCATAGAGGACGGTAAAGCCATCGAATTTTACAGTGTAGCCGGATGCCTTAAACAGGTAATCGTTGGCCATGATGTCTGCCGAGACCGTATTGAGCAGAGCGGTTGCCATCTGGCTAGCGATAAAGCGCTCCCAGATAAGCTTGTAGAGCTTGTATTGGTCGGAAGTCAGAGAGGACTTCGCCTGTTCCGGAGTCAGGGATGGCATGGTAGGGCGAATGGCCTCATGCGCATCCTGGGAGTTGGACTTGGATTTGTAGACCCGTTTTTTCTGCGGCAAATACTCCTTGCCGTAGCGGCCCTCGATAAATTCCGCCGCCTGCGCCTGCGCTTCGTCGGAGACGCGCAGGGAGTCGGTTCTCATGTAGGTGATCAGCCCTACCGCGCCGAGTTCGCCGACTTCCACGCCCTCGTACAGCTCCTGCGCCGCCTTCATCGTACGCCTTGCCTGAAAGCCGAGCTTTCTGGAAGCCTCTTGCTGTAAGGTGGAGGTGGTAAATGGCGGCGCGGGGGACTTTTTACGAACACCTTTTTTGACCTTGGATACGATAAATTCCGCATCCTTGATTTGAGCCAGAATCGCGTCCGCTTGTTCTTTATTCTTGATTTCTATCTTTTTATTGTCCTTGCCGTAGAGCTTTGCCGCAAAGGCTTTTCTGGTACCCTTTGCCTGAAGCTTGGCGTCAATGGTCCAGTATTCCTCACTTTTAAATGCACGGATTTCATCCTCACGGTCGCAGACAAGGCGGACAGCAACTGACTGCACTCGTCCGGCAGAGAGCCCGCGCCGTACCTTTCTCCACAAAAACGGGCTGAGCTTATAGCCCACGACGCGATCGAGAATCCGGCGAGCCTGCTGGGCGTCAACCAGGTTTAAATCGATTTGGCGCGGGTGCTCCATCCCGTTTTTGATGCCGCTCTTGGTTATCTCACTGAACGTAATGCGGTCGGGTGCACCCAAATCGAGATTCAGCAAGTGGGCCAGATGCCAGGAGATCGCCTCCCCTTCTCGGTCCGGGTCGGTCGCAAGGTAGACGCATTCGCTCTTGGCGGCGGCGTTTTTTAGCTTTTTGATCAAATCCTCTTTGCCCTTGATTTCCACATACTGTGGGGTAAAATCGTGTTCAATATCCACGCCCATTTTGGACTTTGGAAGGTCGCGGATATGCCCCATCGATGCGATGACGTCATATCCGTTTCCGAGATATTTTTTGATTGTATTTGCCTTTGCAGGGGACTCCACAATCACCAATTTTGACATGGCCGTTACCTCACCTGATTTCCTAAAAAATACGCATTATAAAATCGAAAATTTCCGGCCGGCACCCCGGCGGATAATTCCGCTGATTTCGAGTTCCGTTAAGGTCGCCAAAACCTCATTGGACGGCTTAGTCAAGACAGCGAGCAGCTCTTCCGAGCTTTTCTCACCCTCGAGCAGCAGATGATAAATTTCCTCTGCTGTGCCGTGCAGTTCAATTGGCGGCCGCTTTTCTTTTGCCTGTGACGGCTGAGTCTTTACCGCAGCTGTTTGCTGTGGCTTACGTCCTGTTTTTTTCTCATTTAGGCCCGCATGCTTTGCTGTAGGAGCCTGTTCCCATTCTTCTATTACCGGCACAGGTTCCCTAAGCTTGATTGCCTGGGGGTAGAGATAGATGTACTCCTCCACGATATCCATCACATCAGATACCGGTTTTGCGCCTTGGCGGATTAAGTCGTTGACTCCCGCAGCAGACGCTTCAAAGATACTGTTTGGTACGGCAAAGACATCTTTGCCCTGTTCAAGTGCATGGCGCGCGGTAATCATTGCGCCGCTGTGGCTGCCCGCCTCAGCAACCAGTACACCCTGGCTGATACCGGCAAGCAGGCGGTTGCGAATCGGGAAATTCCCACCGAAGGGCTGTACACCTGGATAGTATTCCGAAACCAGAGTACCTCTTCTGAGTATTTCCTGTTTCATTGCTGTGTTTTGATAGGGATAATCGACATCAAGTCCGCACGCGGCGACTCCAATCGTGATGCCGTCGGTATGCAGTGCACCCTTATGAGCGGCGGTATCAATTCCCCGTGCAAGGCCGCTGACTACGCCAATCCCACACGCGGCTAATCCTTCGGATAGGTGAAAGGCAGCCTTGTAACCATATTTGGTGCAGGTCCTGGTCCCCACAACTGTAATGTTCACCGGAAGATGCAGATTATCCACATTTCCTTTCACATACAGCACCGCCGGCGGGGCGTATAGATTGAGCAGCTTTCCCGGAAACTCCGGCATATCGGGAGTCAGAATCCGGATTTGAAAGGCTTGACAACGTTTAACCACTTGGATAACTTCTGCAGGCTTGATATGTTTGAGCCTGCGCACATCTTTTTCTGTCAAACCGGCGGCAAGCATTTCTTCTTCCGTCATCTGATAGACCTGTTTTGCGTCAAGCCCTGCGTCCAGTAGCTTAGCCACCGCAGGATTCCCAGCGATCAGGCCCATTTGCAGCCAGATCCAGTATTCCTTTTCACACAAGACAATCTCCCGCCTTATTTCGTATTTTGCAGCTGACGCTGCATTTCCCAGAGAAAAATAGAAGCCGCAACTGCCGCGTTCAGGGACTCTGCACTTCCAGCCATTTCAATATACACTTTATCCGTACATTCGGCAATTAGCTCCTGTGACATCCCTCGCCCTTCATTGCCGATGACGACAGTGCTGCCGTAGGAAAACTTCACTTCGGATAGTCCCTGTGCCTGTTCATCAAGCACAGAGGCAAATACTCTCTGCCCCGCCGCCTTGAGCGCGCGGACACAACTTACGGCATCCGGCACTACAAAGACAGGCTGGCGGAAAAATGCGCCCATCGTGCTCCGAATCATTTTCGGGGAATAGAAATCCGGGCAATCAGAAGTCAAAATCACACCGTCCGTACCGAAAGCATCTGCGCTACGCAGAATGGTCCCGATATTTCCCGGATCCTGCAGGCCTTCCAGTAACAGGTAACGACCTGTACTCTTTATTTTATCGAGGAAAAACTGTTTGTCAAGCATTGGACAGACAAGGCACAGCCCCTGTGGAGTTTTTGTATCGCTGAGTCTCGGCGCCACTGCCTGTGAAACTTGGTAGGATTCGGATGCACAGGCAATTGCCGCTTTGACCTGCTTAGGATACTTTTCCGCCGCCTGTGCCGTGAAAAAACACAACTTTGCCTGTACCCCGCTGCCTGCCGCGTCCGCACACAGGCGAGCCCCCTCGAGAACAAAGAGACGCTGCTCCTCCCGAAAGCTTTTCGAGGCAATTAGTTTTGCAGTAAATTTCACAAGTTTATTGTCCCGGCTTGTAATCATCTGTGCCATTTTCGTGTTCATTTCTCCCTTTTGTCTAAGCGGACCCAGAAAATCCGGGATCCAGTTTAATACCGTGAAACTGTCCTAGCAAACAAAAGACTAATCATAACCACCCGTCAAACGGGTGGTTTGCTCTGAGGCTAAAAGCCTCTGTTACCGGCCAGCGCCTAAAGACGCTGGCTTTCACTTTTGTTCAAGCCTATTGCCTTTGCCACTTTTGCCGCCCCTTAAGGGGCGTTCGTATTACCTACCACCCTTAAAAGGGTCTTCATACTCTCGGACACTTAATTTATCCAGTGCTATATCGTGCTTTTCCTGGTCTTCTATATACTTTCGTATTGTTGCCTCGTTAAGTCCAACTGTTTTCGGTGGTATATTTAAAAGCAGATGTACATGGTCGGGCATCATATGTCCTTCTATTATTTCTACACCTTTGTATTTGCACAATGTCCTAATTATCTCTTGAAGGTCTGCTCTATACTGTCCGTAGATTGCCTTCCTACGATATTTGGGAATGAACACTACGTGGTACTTGCACATCCATGTGGTATGTGCCAAACTATAATTTTTATTTGCCGTTTTTCTCATCTTTCTTTTTTGCAATAAGCTTGAACAACTTTATTGTAGTAGAATGGTGAGATTTTTGGTATAACCTTTGTTACCCACCCGCACAGCGGGTGGTTTTTTGTTGAGTGTTTCCGCTTCGCTCTCACACTCAACTGTCTTAAGACACTAATAAAACACCCCGGTGTGCAATGCACACCGGGGTATCAAACAGTTATGCGAGAAACTTATTCGACATCATACAGCTTAGAGAGTTTGAGCAGATGCTCATATTTCTCTTTTGCGGTATCGGTAGCCTTATCAAAGAGGACGTCCGCTCTGTCCGGATAGAACTTCTGGAGAGAGCTGTAACGGACTTCGTTCTTAATGAAGTCTTCGTAATTAGCAGTCGGAGCTTTGCTGTCAAGCTGGAATGGATTCTTGCCCTGAGCCTGTAGACGCGGGTCAAAGCGGAAGTTATGCCAGTAACCAGCAGCAACGGCGTTCTTGATCTCGGTCTGAGCAATCGTCATACCGCCGCGGATACCATGGTTGATACACGGAGCGTAAGCGATAACGATAGACGGACCATGATAGCTCTCAGCCTCTGTGATGGCTTTCACGCACTGGTTGTAATCAGCGCCCATAGCGACCTGAGCGACATAGACATACCCATAGCTCATCGCGATAGCGGCAAGGTCTTTCTTCTTGACTTCCTTACCGTTTGCAGCAAACTGAGCGATTGCGCCGGTCGGAGTAGCCTTGGAGGACTGGCCGCCGGTGTTGGAGTAAACCTCGGTATCAAAGACAAGGATGTTGACATCTTCACCGGAAGCGATGACATGGTCAAGGCCGCCGAAGCCGATATCATAAGCCCATCCGTCGCCGCCGAAGATCCAGACGGATTTCTTCGCGAGGAAGTCTTTGTCCGGCAGAATCTCCTTGGAGAATCTGCAATCCGGATCTTTCTCAAGCTCCGCAATGAGTTTCTCTGTAGCAACCTTATTTGCCTTGCCATCATCTATGGTGGAGAGGTACTCTTCGCAGGCGGCTTTCTTGGTATCAACAGTGGTAACCTTTGCAAGCTCAGCAACCTTTGCAACCAAGTGGTTTCTCAGGGTAGCCTGTGCAAGGTAGATACCGTAGCCGAACTCCGCGTTATCTTCGAAGAGGGAGTTGCCCCAAGCCGGACCGAAGCCCTTCTTGTTGACAGTGTACGGAGTGGAAGGAGCAGAACCGCCCCAGATGGAAGAACATCCGGTTGCGTTAGCAATGTACATTCTGTCACCATAGAGCTGGGTGACAAGTTTGGCATACGGGGTCTCGCCGCAGCCTGCGCATGCGCCGGAGAATTCAAGCAGCGGCTGTTTGAACTGGCTGCCTTTCACGGTCGTCTCTTTGAATTTCTCAGCGACTTCCGGCTTCTCAGGCAGATTATAGCCGTAAGCAAAGACATTCTGCTGATCAAGCTGGGTGTCGAGCTTGTGCAGGGTGAGCGCTTTCTCGCCCTTCTTGCCCGGGCAGACGTTTGCACAAGAACCGCAGCCGGTGCAATCGAGGACGGAAACGGTCATTGCAAACTTGTAACCCGGCATGCCGGTCATGTCCACGGTCTTCATCTGAGCCGGAGCTTTCGCAGCCTCTTCCTCGGTCATGACAGCCGGGCGGATAACAGCGTGCGGACAGACGAGAGAGCAGAAGTTACATTGAATGCAGTTTGCAGGATTCCAAACAGGAACGTCGACAGCGATGCCGCGTTTCTCATAAGCAGCGGAGCCCTGCGGGAAGGTACCGTCAGCCATGCCGACAAAGGTGGAAACAGGCAGGCTGTCACCTTTCTGAGCATTGACCGGGGTCTGGATATTGTTGACAAACTCAACAAGATCTTTTCTGCTGCCGGTAGCCGGATTGTGCTGGACGTTCTCGGTTGCAGTTGCCCAATCAGCCGGGATCTCGATCTCTTTGACTTCTTGGACGCCGCGCTCGATTGCCTGATGGTTCATGGCTACGACCTTGTCACCCTTCTTGGAGTAAGAAGCGGTAGCAGCGTCTTTCATGTATTTGACAGCATCCTCAACCGGGATAACCTTTGCAATCTTGAAGAATGCAGCCTGGAGGATGGTGTTGATGCGTCCGCCAAGCCCGATATCACGCGCAATGTCGACACCGTCGATGGTGTAGAGGTGGATATTGTGGTTTGCGATGTAGTTCTTGACCGCTGCCGGGAAGTGCTTGTTGATCTCATCCATGTTCCAGCCGCAGTTGAGCAGGAAGGAGCCGCCGTCAACGACTTCCTGAACCATATCGTACTTATCGATATAGGACGGGTTGTGGCAGGCAACGAAGTCTGCTTTGTCAATAAGATAGGTGGATTTGATCGGGGTATTGCCGAATCTCAGATGGGAGACGGTGATACCGCCGGATTTCTTGGAGTCATAGGAGAAATATGCCTGAGCATACATGTCGGTATGGTCACCAATGATTTTGATGGAGTTCTTGTTTGCACCGACGGTACCGTCAGAGCCAAGGCCCCAGAACTTACAGTTGGTGGTTCCTTCCGGAGAGGTGTTCGGGTTCTCTTCGACCGGCAGGGACAGGTTGGTGACATCGTCGACGATGCTGAGGGTGAATTTCTTTTTTGCACCGGTCTCGGCATTCTTGTAGACAGCAATGATGTCTGCCGGGATGGTGTTCTTGGAACCCAGTCCGTAACGGCCGGAGTAAACCGGGACATTGTGGAATTTGGAATCCTTAAGAGCAGCGACGACATCCAGATAAAGCGGCTCGCCCAAGGCGCCCGGCTCTTTGGTTCTGTCGAGAACGCTGATGGTCTTGACGGAATCCGGAATAGCGTCAATGAGGTGTTTTGCAGAGAACGGACGGTACAGTCTGACTTTGACAAGACCAACTTTTGCGCCTCTTGCGTTCATGTAATCAATGGTCTCCTCGATGGTATCATCCACAGAACCCATAGCTACAATGATATGCTCTGCATCTGCAGCGCCATAGTAGTTGAAGAGCTTGTAGTTGGTGCCGATTTTCTCGTTGACCTTGTTCATGTACTCCTCGACAATTTCAGGAATTGCCTGGTAGTACGGGTTGGAAGCCTCGCGCGCCTGGAAGAAGATATCCGGGTTCTGAGCGGTACCGTGAAGGACCGGATGCTCCGGATTGAGCGCTCTTCTTCTGAATGCAGCGACTGCATCCATATCGACCATATCTTTCAAGTCGTCGTAATCCCACATCTCAATCTTCTGAATCTCATGGGAGGTTCTAAAGCCGTCGAAGAAGTGGAGGAACGGGACTCTGCCCTTGATTGCAGAAAGGTGTGCGACTGCGCCGAGATCCATAACTTCCTGGACAGAGCCGGAGCATAGCATTGCATAACCGGTCTGACGGCAGGCATAGACGTCGGAATGGTCGCCGAAGATAGAGAGTGCATGGCTTGCCACTGCACGTGCGGAAACATGGATAACGCCCGGGAGAAGCTCGCCGGCCATCTTATACATGTTCGGTATCACCAGGAGAAGGCCCTGAGAAGCCGTGAAGGTCGTAGTCAGAGCACCAGCGGAAAGGGAGCCGTGGACAGCGCCAGCAGCGCCGGCCTCAGACTGCATCTCTACGATTTTTACTGTCTGGCCGAATATGTTCTTTCTGCCGTCTGCAGCCCATTTGTCGGAAACTTCCGCCATAACAGAGGACGGAGTGATCGGATAAATGGCAGCAAGATCGGTAAATGCGTAGGCCACGTGAGCGGCAGCGTTGTTGCCGTCCATGGTCTTCATTTTTCTTGCCATAGGAATTTGCCTCCTTTTTTGTTTTACATCACTTGAAAACACACAAATTTAGAGAAGCGCGCACTACGCCCCTCCAAACTCGTCTATAGTAAGATTTTAACACCTTTGACGGGCAAAGTAAATATCCATCTGTTAAAATTTTGGCTTATGCAACCGGATAATTCAATGATTTTGCCCTAACGCAGTCCCCTTCCTCTGTTTTTCGCGCGTTTTCCCACCGTGCAAAAAGTGGACTGAATCCATCCGTATTTCCGAGTGCCGGATGAGATGGTATTACCTGGGTTTGGGAGTGTAGTGCTACGTTGGCGTCTCCGTTGATGACCGTATCGAGGTTGTGATAAATTCGATACTATCTGTATTTCCAAATCCGGGACATCCTCTGCGGCAAGTGCCGCAATTTCATCCACCGCAAGTGTCCAGGAATTCAGTCCGGGGGATTCTCATTCCGTTCCTGTGCGCGACAAACCCTGACAGTGGCTAGCTGAGTCGGCTTTACATCGGAAAGGGTGATCGTATTGAAATATGTGCGGTACGACATATTGTCCGTTTTCTTCTTGGAAAGGGAAAGGGTTCCCGTTTGCATGTAAAATGCCCCGGCATCCAAAGTAGATGCCGGGGCGATTGTCTTTTTCACAGAGAGTGACTCGTTATTCTTCCGTTTCTACCGACTGAACCTGGACGGGATTTTTAATGACGTTTTTCACGGCTTTCACTTTGGCAATCCGTCGTTCTTCCACCGTCAGGATGGTAAAGGTCACATCATCAAAAGTTACGACCGAATGGTCGTTTCCAGATGGGATACGCCCGATAACGCTCAAGATATATCCGCCGAGCGAATCGTAATCATCGCTTTCCGGAATGTTGATGTCAAGCGTCTCATTGACATCCTCAATATCGGTTGCTCCGTCAATGAGAAAGGCATGCTCGCCGATTTGGATAATCTCCTCATCCTCATTGTCAAATTCATCCTGAATCTCACCGACAATGGATTCCAACAGATCCTCCATCGTCACGATACCGGCAGTGCCGCCATATTCGTCGACTACAATGGCCATCTGCATTTTACGGGCCGTCATCTCTTTAAACAGCACGCGGCATTTATTGGATTCCGGAATATAAAAAGCCGGACGCATGTAATCCCTAACACTGAATACTTTCTCCTGAGTTCTTCCGACCAGCTTGAGCAGGTCCTTTACATAGAGGAGCCCGATGATATTGTCGATGTCCTCCTCATAGACAGGTAGACGGGAGTAGCCTTCGCTCAGGGCAAGCGTAATAATTTCCTCCAGCTTATCAGCCGAGGAAACCGCCACAACATCAGTCCGATGGGTCATCACTTCATCCACGGTAATATTGTCAAACTCAAAGACGTTGTTGATCATCTCGCCTTCCATTTCTTCAATGGAGCCCTTTTCTTTTCCAACGTCAATCATCATGCGGATTTCTTCTTCTGTAACTTCTTCCGACTCCTCACTTGGACCGACTCCAAACAGGCGTGCAACCAGGTTTGTTGACTTGGAAAGGACAAAGACCACCGGTTTGCAGATAACGGACAGGCCATATAAAAGGCCGCCGACTGCAAAGGAAAGCTGTTCAGATTTTATCATGGCGATTCTCTTCGGTACCAGCTCACCGAACACAAGTGTGACAAACGAGAGCACCAGGGTAATCAAAACAAAGGAAATGACGCGCAGCGTGGAATAGGGAATACCGGTCCCCATAAGCAGGCCGGCAAGACTGTCGGCAAAATTATCCGCAGCGATCGCCGAGGAAAAGAACCCGGATAGGGTAACGCCGATTTGAATCGTCGCAAGAAAATTGGAAGGGTTATTAACCAGTTTTAAAATGGTCTTAGCCTTTTTGTTCCCTTCATTTGCCATTTTTTCAATCTTCGCATCATTGAGCGAAATCACAGCAATTTCGCTGGCAGCAAACAGGGCGTTCGTTAAAATCAACAGGATCAGTATAATCACGTACACCATTTTAGGGTCTGCCCCCTTTCTGTGACATCATATGTGTCAGGATTCGGGCGGCGTAGGCCGCAGTCTGGGTACGGGCCCCCGGAGGGATACTGTCAGGATCCATGAGAATCTCCTTTCAAAATTCGAGACACCGCAAAAAACGATGCCCTCTGCGCCCGCGGATTCTCCGGACGAAGATTTTTTTCAAGATATTCTATACCTTTATGTATAGACATAGTTTATTCTATCTTTTTGCATGTGTTTTGTCAAGAGTATCTCTTGCCCGCAGTGTTGGTTTGTTGTGTTGGTTTGTCAAAGATGTGTTACACATTAGGGAAAGCGAATAAGACCTGCTTG
>UQSL01000007.1 GCA_900543705.1 uncultured Oscillospiraceae bacterium | reverse complement strand
GCTTGCCGCCTGCGATTCACAGACAACAAGCCCTTTCAGTTGCTTGAACAATTTTGCTTTTTTATTGTCTAACAAATGGGGTGCAGTTCATAAATTATAAATGCCTTTATTTTACCATTATAGAAAATGAATCTATGGAAAGGCGTACAAAAGAGCCTAAAAACCCGCATAAAAACGAGAAAGACCGGTCACTTTAGAAAAAGTGACTGGCCCAGATGGTTGCGGGAGGAGGATTTGAACCTCCGACCTTCGGGTTATGAGCCCGACGAGCTACCGAGCTGCTCCATCCCGCGATATTTTATGTGGCAGTATTTATGACTGCTTATCTATTATAAGCAATATCAGTTCATCTGTCAACCCCTTTTTCCATCTTTTTTTAAGGGGCCGACAGAAAAACTGTTTTACTGTTAATCCTGAGGTTTTTCCTCTCTGTCCTCGTCTTCGTCGTCAACTTTGTCGGGAGAGACATCGGAAGTGTCGTCATCTTCAAATTCCTGAGCGGGAATTTCGGCGCTTTGCGACTGATATTCTTCCTCGGAAACTCCAAAGTCGTCATCGTCGTCAATGTCAATTTCAATATGACCGTCTGGCCCTTCTATGATATCCTCATTCTCTGCATCTTTCTTTTTCCCAATTTTTTTGGTAATTGCAAAGATTGCCGCAATTGCACCAGCGGCTGCCGCTAAAATAGAGATAAGGGTAATTAAACCGTTCTTTTTCATATTTATTTCCTCCTTATCCAATCTCTGTCTATTGGTAAGTCCTATTATAGTACCTCGCCAATCGAAATACAACTAAAATTCTGTGAAATTATTTTATGTATTTTCCATCGATTGATTACGAGGAAGAGGGCGCATCTGCCATTCCGGCAGGACACGCCCTCAGGCCCCGGGATTACATCATATGAGAGACATTGTTGACAAATGACTCAACTGCTTTGACAGCCTTTTGTGTGTTTTTCTTCATTGTCCTTTTGTTTGTGTGGGCAAGTTTGTTGCCCACCATATAAGCGGCTGCGCCGACTGCAACGCCGACTGCCATTCCTTTGACCAGATTCGAACCTGAACGGTGCATTTTCATCTTCCTTTCTCATAGCTTTATCGTTAGTATATCCGCCGGTCACTGCATTATGTATCTCTACCGAAAACTATGGTATGAAGCAGAAAGCCGGCATTGTCTATCTGCTGCTTTACGCCCTGCAGATCCTTTTACTCAACGAGCCGACGAGCGGGCTTGATCCCTTGATGCAAAACCGGTAGTTGCTTTCGATTAAAAAAAAGCTGAGAGGGAATTTTCCTCTCAGCTTTTTCACGTTTTTTAATTTTTTGTATACCGGCGGTGGTTCCACTCGTTTCAAAAGGCGAGAGATCCGTTTTTGCCCAACTGGTCCCCGGAGAGTTTCTTGGGAGCAAAGCGGCAATAGAAAGCTTTCATTTACGCCGGCGCTCCTCCAATGGCACAACCGCCGTTTTCCGGATTCGGTGATAAGCCGGACGGTATCGTTTTCATGGGGGACGGTCCAGCCGATCCCGTCTGGGCAGCCGGAAATCAAGTCCGTACTGAGGGGGTCGTCGAGTGCGGGCATGGCAAACTTACAGCAGGGAAAGCTTCCGTCAGGAAAGTCGCTGCCCGGCGGGGTCCGTGCAGTGGCGTCTGCGATAAAAATACAACAGCATGCTCGATACAATCGCCAGCGAAAAGGCCCCGGCACACAGTACGAAGGGGAGCTTGCTCCAGGCGGTGTAGGCAAAGCCTGCAGTCAGGGGGCCGAACACCATGCCGAGTGCGCGGATGGAGTTGAACATCCCGAGCTTAACGCCGTTTGAGACCTTGTCTGTACTGTTTGCCACAATGGCCTGCTGAATCGGCAGGTAGATCGCGTTAAAAATATAGAAGATGATGTTGAAGATGATAAAGCTGAGAGTCCCGCCGGTGAGGACGACGCAAATAAGGGAGGAAGCGCACAGTGCAAACACTCCGATCATGGATTTGTAGTTGTCCGTGTTTTTCACCAGCCACAAATTGATGGTGAAGTTGGCGGTCAGCCCGATAAGTCCAACAAACGCCTTGATCATGCCGTTGTAAGAGGGAGGAAAGTCCAGGATATCCTTAATATAGTAGTTAAAGGCGTTATCGTAACCGTTGGTGGCAAAGGAGGCTGCAAACACGCCGACAAAGAGAAGTACCATCCCCATTGACCACATCGGCTTGGACGCGGCAAACGCGCTGAACGGGTTTGCGGTTTTCAGGGAGATCGGGGTCTCACGGTCATATTCCTGCGCATTATTGAGCAGGAAGAAAAATAAAGCTCCGGTCAGCACCAGGCCGATACACTGCGCGCCAAAGGTGATTCCGATGCCGAGGTCCCCGAGCAGGCCGCCGAAGAGAAAGCCTCCCGCCGTGCTCACTGAGATAATTGCGGCATAAACCGAGGTGTTTTTCCCAAGCGTCTCCGGCGTACTGATATCCGCGACATAGGCCATGGCGGAAACGTGATACCCGCCGGCAAACATGCCAGTAATCATCCGGCCGATGACAAGGGGAAATGCGCTGGTCGACAAGGCGAAAATGAGCTGGCCCAGGGAATTGCCCACCGTCATGAAGGCGATCGTCTTTGCGCGCCCAATCCGGTCGCTGATGCGTCCCCAGAGCGGGGCAAATAAAAAATAGGTCGCGGACATGATGGCATAGCACACGCCGAACATGTAATTTGGCATCCCGAGCTGGTTGATGACCGTCGGGGTAATCGGGTGCGCGGTGTTGTTAAAGATGGTAAGCAGGGAAAACAGCACTAAAAAGCGCCGGAACGATGCCTTTCTGATAAAAACTCCTCCTCGATCGTAAGTTTATAAGCGCTTTCAAGGATTGTGCAGGGTAAAGAGCCGGACACAGCAACAGGATGAATCCATTTTGTGTGCGATTTTGTCCGCTCCCTTTTGCCTCTTTAAACATGGAAGTTTTCGTGGGCAGTGTACCGTTTTTATCCTCAAAACCAAAACAATAATAGTATAACAGATTTTTCGTCTATGTGACAGGGGGCGGGAAGGTTTGATTTATAGAGGAAGTAATTTTTGTAATCAAATTCCCATTTCTCTTTTTGCAAGTACAATCCGTCTTGTCGCGACATGCGCACAAAACGTCTCGTCATGCTCAATGAAGAGCAGGGTGGGATTTGCCTGTAAAATCAGCTCCTCGATCTGCATGCGGGAGATGATGTCGATGAAATTGAGCGGCTCATCCAACACAAACAGATGGGCGGGCGTACACAGACCCGCTGCAAGCAGGATTTTCTTCTTCTGTCCTCCGCTCATCTGTGCAGTATTGAGTTCAAACTGGGAACGGGCAAAACCCAGCTTGCGCAAGACGGTAAAAAAGAGCGTGCGGTCAAGCCCGTGCGCCTCAGCATAACCGGCGGGCGTACCGGACAGATGGGAGGTGTCCTGTGCGACATAGCTGATTTGCATCCCGGATGCCATCCAAATTTGCCCGGTATGGGGGATGTCTTCCCCGAGCAACAGTTTTAGGATGCTTGACTTTCCGCTCCCGTTTCGCCCGGAAAGGGAAACCCGTTCCCCGGACTGGATGGCAAAGGAGAGCGGAGGGAAGAGCGGGCCGTTTCCATAGTCGATGGAGAGGCTCTGCACTTCCACCAGCCTCTGCTTCGGGTGTTCGAGCACGTGTAGTTTCAAAGCATCGGACTGCTCCAGGTTTTTGAGCAAACCGTTTTTTTCCTCGATGGCAGTTTGCTGTCTGCGCTCGAGGGATTTCGCCTGTTTCATCATCTTTGCGGCCTTTCGGCCGATAAACCCGCGATCGGGGCGCAGCCCTGCAATGCGCGTCCCCTTTTTGGAGGACTCGACTGCGTCCGACCAGCCGGCGGTGCGGCGCTTCGCCTGCTCGAGTTCACGAATTTCGGTTTTGAGGCGCTCATTTCGTGCAAGCTCATAATGGTCCCGCAGATCTTTTTGCCGCTGCCAGGTATCGAAATTTCCGCGCAAAACCTCAATATCCGCGCGGTTGATGCTTAAGGTGTGGTCAATACAGCCATTTAAAAACGCGCGGTCATGGGAGACGAGCAGAAATCCCTGTTTCGAGTTCAGGTATCGGCTGAGTACCCGCCTGCCATGCATATCGAGGTGATTGGTGGGCTCATCAATGAGAAGAAACCGGTTTTCCTTTAAAAACAGCCCGGCAAGGAGGACTTTTGTCTGCTCTCCCAGGCTGAGGGTGTCAAACCGGCGGGACAACAGGGCGTCGGAAAGCTCGAGCTTTGCCGCCTCCCGGCGGATCTTTGCTTCGATCTCATAGCCGCCGTATGACTGGTAGACCCCCTGGATTTCGCCGTAGCGTGTCAGGGAGTCCTCATCCGCGTGGGAGAGAAGGCGTTCCATCTCCTGTTCCCACTGCCGAAAGGGAGCGACGAGATCTTTGACCAAGTCAAACGCGCAAAGGGTGGGATTCGCCGCAGGAAAGGGGAAGTATTCAAAAGAGACGCTTGCAGTGATTGTGCCGCTGTAGGGAAATTTTCCGAGCAGAAGGTTTAAAAAAGTGGTCTTGCCGCGCCCGTTGCGGCCGATGAAACCGAGCTTCCAGTCGGTGTCCAGTTCAAAAGAAACATCCGAAAAGATGGGCTCAGCGGAAGTATCGTAGGAAAAGCTCAAATGGCTGACGGAAATCTGAGACATGGTTTATCCCTCCAAACACAAAATTACCGCAGGAAACCAGAGGTTCCTGCGGTAATACTATCCCATGTCCCATTTTCGCAAACACGTTACCCAAAACGGCCTGTGGATAGGATGGACCGCGCTGCACCTGATGTTTCCTGCTGATTCGACCCATAACAGAACAGACAGGCACAGGGCCTGCCGGATCGGCATTCATCGAATCGGAAAAAACTAGCAGGAAACTTTTCGCAATGCGGATTCCTCCTTTGTACACAAAAATCGCTCTCATGATAGCATGATATTTTCCACATTGTCAAGCGGAGGTTGTGAAAAACTTTAAATTTTCATAAATTATCGGGGAATTGTTTGAAATGCGTTTTTTCCCCGTTCCTTTTTTGCTATAATAAACGGTAAGTTCTTAGGAATAGGACCGCTTGTTTGGATGAGCCCTAGTGCCGTCCGGCGGGAAAAGTCCCAATGCCGCAATCCGGTTGGAACAGCCGGGCGAGGCAGTGACAGAACGGGGGATTTACAAAATGAAGATTAAGGATATTTTGGACAGCAGGAAAGTGATGGTTTCCTGCGAAATATTCCCGCCCAGAGAGGATGCGGATTTTGAAAGGGTAGAACACGCGGCAAAGGAGATTGCGTGCCTGTCCCCTTCCTACATCAGCGTGACGTACGGTGCAAGCGGCGGTACCTCCTCCCACACGGTGGATATTGCCTCCAAAGTGCAAAACGAGTGGGGGGTGACTGCGCTGGCACACCTGACCTGCGCTTCCTCCACCAAGGAACAGGTGGAGGATGTTATCGAAAACCTGAAAGCCCACGGGATTGAAAATATCCTGGCACTGCGCGGGGATATCCCGAAGAATGCAGATTTTCCACTCCCCAACCAGTATCGCTACGCCAGCGAGCTGGTAAGGGAAATCCGCGCGCAAGGGGATTTTTGTGTGGGTGGTGCATGCTACCCGGAAGGACATGTCGAATGCGAGCACATGGCGGATGACATTGGCCATCTGAAAGAAAAGGTGGAGGCAGGCTGCGATTTCCTTACAACCCAGATGTTTTTTGACAATAATGTCTACTACAATTTCCTCTACCGGATTTTAAAACGGGATATCCGGGTGCCGGTCATCGCGGGCATTATGCCGGTGACAAACGGCAAGCAGATTAAGCGCATTACCCAGCTTTCCGGAACCTCCCTGCCCGCGCGCTTCCGTGCAATTGTGGACAAATTCGGGGACAACCCGAAAGCAATGAAGCAGGCGGGAATCGCCTATGCAACCGAACAGATTATCGATTTAATAGCAAATGGTGTTACCGCCGTACATATTTATTCCATGAACAAGCCGGACGTTGCGGGGAGTATCCTCCACAATCTCTCCGAGATTATCGGGAAGTGAGCCGATGCAGGCGGATAAAAGGGAAATTCTGCGGTACCTCGGCTATCGCGGAAAGTCCGCGGATGAGCGCACTCTCGCGCTGATTGATTCGAGCCTGCGCGAGATTGAGGGGGTGGTACAACCGAAAAGTGTGTGGGCGCGCTATGACGCCGAAGTGAAACCGGAGGCCGTGCGCTTTGCGGGGTTTACTGTCCACAGCAAAAAGCTCGCACAGCACCTGCATGGATGTGAACGCGTCATTGTGTTTGCGGCGACGCTTGGCCCGCAGGCGGACCGGCTAATGGCCCGTTATGAGCGCGCGGACATGAGCCGTGCGGTCGTGATGCAGGCGGGCGCGGCAGCACTCATCGAAGCGTACTGCAACGAGTGCTGCGAGCACCTCGCCGCCGAAGAGGCGGACAGGGGGCTGTACCTGCGCCCCCGTTTTTCCCCGGGCTACTCGGATTTTTCCATTCAGCACCAGCGGGATATTCTGCGCCTGCTTGATGCGGCAAAGAAAATCGGGCTGTCGATGACCGAAAGCTGCATGCTTGTGCCGGTCAAATCGGTGACGGCAGTCATCGGACTGACAAAAGAACCAACGCTGTGCGCACAGCACAAGTGTTCGGCATGCGATAAGACGGACTGCCCGTTCCGGGAGGAAAAGTAAATGGACTTGATGGAATATTTAAAAGAAAACCGGCTGTTCTTTGACGGCGCGATGGGTACATTGCTACAGGAGCAGGGGCTTGCCGCGGGCGAGCTGCCGGAACTGTGGAACCTCTCCCATGGGGAGGTGGTGGAAAGCATCCACCGCCGGTATCTAGACGCGGGATGCAATCTGCTTAAGACAAACACCTTTGGCGCAAACCGCTTTAAGCTTGCCGGGTGCGGGCACAGCGTTCCGGAAATTGTGAGCAGCGCCGTCTCCCACGCAAAGCGCGCGGTACAAAGCTGCTTGCATCCCGCTTTTGTGGGGATGGATATCGGCCCGACCGGAAAACTGCTCAAACCCCTCGGTGACCTTTCCTTTGAGGATGCCTACGACGTCTTTGCCGAGATGGCACAGGCGGGCGAACATGCCGGCGCGGAATTCATTTTGATTGAGACGATGGGGGATACCTACGAGGTCAAGGCCGCCCTGCTTGCGGCGAAGGAAGCGACCTCGCTGCCGGTATTCGTCACGATGGTGTTTGATGAACGCGGCAAGCTGCTGACCGGTGGCAGTATTGAGGCCGCCGTCGCCCTGCTCGAAGGGCTGGGCGCTGACGCGGTAGGCTTTAATTGCGGGCTTGGACCCGTGCAGATGAAAGAACTGCTCCCTGCGCTTTTGCAGACGGCCTCCGTCCCGGTGATTTTAAACCCCAATGCAGGACTGCCCCGAAGTGAAAACGGACAGACCGTGTTCGACATCGGCCCGGAGGAATTCGGCGCGCTGATGGAGCCGCTTGTAAGAAGCGGCGTGCAGATCGCGGGCGGGTGCTGCGGCACGACGCCGGAACACCTGCGCGAGCTTATCACCTGCTGCAGCGACATTCCGGTAAGCCCGCCCACCTTCAAAGAGGATACGCTTATAACCTCTTACTCCCACGCGGTACGGCTGGGGGAGAAACCGGTGATGATCGGTGAGCGCATCAATCCGACCGGAAAAAAACGGCTCAAGCAGGCGCTGCGGGAAAACGACATGGACTATCTGCTCAGAGAAGCCATCTGCGAGCAGCAGCACGGCGCACACATCCTGGACGTCAACGTCGGCCTGCCCGAACTCGACGAGCCCGCGGTGATGGAGCGCGCCGTCCGGGAAATCCAGAGTGTGACCGATTTGCCGCTGCAAATCGACACCTCCGACCCGGTCGCGATGGAACGCGCCCTGCGCACTTACAACGGCAAGGCGATGATTAACTCGGTCAACGGCAAGGAGGAATCCATGCGCGCGGTCTTTCCGCTCGCCAAAAAATACGGCGGCGTTATCGTGGGCCTGACACTTGACGAGGGCGGCATCCCGGAAACTGCCGACGGGCGCGTGGCGATTGCGAAGAAGATTGTCGACACCGCGGCGCAGTATGGCATCCACAAAAAGGATATCGTCATCGACGCGCTGGCACTAACCATTAGTTCCTCGCCGGATGCGGCACTCGTCACGCTTGAGACGCTCTCCCGTGTGAGAAAGGAGCTCGGTGTGGGAACCGTGCTGGGTGTGTCCAATGTTTCGTTTGGCCTGCCCGCAAGGGAGATTGTCAACACCGCGTTCTTTACCCTTGCGATGCAGGCGGGCCTGAGTGCGGGAATCATCAACCCGTCGAATGCCTCGATGACAAACGCCTACTCTGCGTTTTGCGCGCTCTCCGGCTATGACGAGCAGTGCGCGGAATACATCGCCCGCTGCTCCGGGCAGGCGCAGAGCACCCCCGCCCCGGCGGTAAACCAGGAGATGAGCCTGTTCGACGCAATTGTCAATGGACTTGAGGAGCGCAGCTTTTCTCTCGCAAAGGAACAGCTGAAGACTGCCGCCCCGCTGGATATCATCTCGCAGAACCTGATTCCCGCGCTTGACGTGGTCGGCAAACGCTTTGAGGAGGGAACCCTTTTTTTACCACAGCTTCTGATGAGCGCGCAGGCGGCGCAGGCCGCCTTTGAGGCGGTTAAGGCGGCGATGGGAAGTGCGGAAAACCAGGCGCCGGAGGATAAAATTATTCTTGCCACGGTCAAGGGGGATATCCACGACATCGGTAAGAATATTGTCAAGGTGCTGCTGCAAAACTACGGTTTTGCGGTCATCGACCTCGGCAAGGACGTCGGCCCGCAGCGGATTGTGGACACTGCAAAGGCGGAAAACATCCGCTTGGTAGGACTCAGCGCGTTGATGACAACCACGGTCGTGAGCATGGAGGAGACCATCAAGCTGCTCCGGGAGCAGTGCCCGGGCTGCAAGGTCATGGTAGGCGGCGCGGTGCTCACCCAGTCTTACGCGGACATGATTGGGGCGGACCACTACTCCAAGGATGCGATGGGTTCGGTCCATTACGCGCAGCAGATTTTCTCAAAAGGCGAATAACCGGGCAGCGTCCCGTAAAAACATACTGTTAGGAGGAGACAAATGGAAACTCTGTGGGAAATTTTTAAATCCATTGTACTCGGCATTATCCAGGGCGTCACCGAATGGCTGCCCATCAGCAGCACCGGACATATGATTTTGGCGGATGAATTCATCAATCTCCAGGGATCGCAGGCGTTTAAGGATTTATTTTTCGTCGTTATCCAGTTCGGCTCCATTTTGGCGGTCATTTTGCTGTATTTCCACAAACTTAACCCCTTTTCCCCAAAAAAGACCAAGCGAGAAAAAAGCGATACCTGGTCGCTGTGGTTTAAGGTGCTCGTCGCCATTATCCCGGCGGGTATCATCGGATTGCTGTTTGACGACCAAATCCATGAGGTTTTCTACAAGCCCGTACCGGTCGCCGTCTGCCTGATCCTCTACGGTATCGCATTCCTCGTCATTGAGAGCGTACACCGCAAGCCGCGTGTCACAAATTTCAACCAGCTCTCCTATAAGACGGCAATTTTTATCGGCGTGTTTCAGATGCTTGCCCTAATTCCGGGCACCTCCCGTTCGGGGGCCACCATCGTCGGCGCGCTCCTGCTCGGCTGTTCGCGCTTTGTCTCCGCGGAGTTCTCCTTTTTCCTTGCCGTCCCGACGATGCTCGGTGCAAGCGGCGTTAAGCTGATCAAGTTTTTCCTCGAGGGCTTTACCATCACCGGCACCGAAATGGCCGTGCTGATCGTCGGCACGCTCATTTCCTTCCTCGTCTCCGTGTTTGCGATAAAATTCCTGATGAATTTCATCAAAAGGCACGACTTCAAGGCATTTGGATGGTACCGCATTGTGCTGGGCATTCTCGTCATTCTCTACTTTTTTGTGGTAAAATAAGCCGGTTAAAAAAGCCGAGGCCGTCTTGAATTGCACCCCATTTGTTAGGCAGTATGGTATCCTGAATAATAAGTGGGGTGTTCTTTTATATTCCAAAAGGACAACACAAGTACAATGGAGACCAAAAAGGCAAGAGGAAGCAGGATTTCGCACGTTATCCACAAAGACAGAAGAGGAATTTTTATCCGATTGGGAAAACCGAAAAATTTCCTCACGAAACAACAGGCGGGCACTCCGGAAATACCGGAATGCCCGCCTGTTTTTGAGGGGTTCGAATGAAAACGGTTTATTTGAAGAGGTTTTTAAAGAAATTTACGATTTTATCCCAAAAGCTTTCCTTTTGGTTGACCGGGGCGCTGTTCTGGTCTGCGTTCTCCTGGTTGGAAGATTTAACGGTTTCGTCCACCTTCATAATAAATTTAACGGTGGTCTCGGCCCCATCCGGCGCACCGGAATAGGTCTTATAGGCGTCTGCCTGCTCGACCATGGTGTTGCCCACAGCGAGCGCGGTATTCAGCTTATCGACCAGGCCAGTGTTTGTCAGGCTGTCAATACCTTCAGATTTGAATGTCTGCATACCGTCGTTGAGCTCTGAGGATTTATCTGCAAGCTGTCCGGTCGCGTCTTTAAACTGTCCGGTTGCATCCTCAATCTGCCCGGAGGCACTGCCAAGCTGTTCAAGCCCATCGCACAGGGTGGACGCGCCGTCATCCGCCTGTTTGGCTCCGACTGCGAGGGAGAGGATGGCTCCCGCCATTGTCTGTGGGTTTGCCGGGTCGTCGTTCGGGTTATAGAGGGCGCTTGTGAGCTGAGTCATAGAATCCATTAAATCGGAGGAAAGCGTATTGATTTCGACAAGCTCGCTTTGCAAACTCTGCAACACGCTTAAATCCAAGGAAGACATCATTTGCGAGATCTGCTGGCCTGCCTGTTTCTTGATGGGCTGAAGGTTTTGCAGAATGGCCTGTGCCTGCGCCTGCTCAACCGGGTTCGAGGAGGTGGCGAGCTGCTGGAGGGTTTTTCCTCCGGTGAGAACGCGGACGGCCACATCTGCGGAGCCGTCGCTGACCTGGCCGATGGCTGTCACAAGCTGTGACTGAATGGCGGTCAGGTCGGGAAGCTGCAGTCCCTCCAGCTGTTTTTGAAGGGCCTCCATCTTCTGTACCAGCTCTTGCTGTTTGGAGGAAGATCCCTGGATACCCGGGATCAGCTCATTGGTCACTTTGGTTTTCAGCTGCTGGAGGGAGGAGGAGAGCAGCGCAGTTCCCCCCTTGAGCTGGGAAGCGCCGTTTACTGCAGAGAGGAAGCCGTCGCCAAACTGCGCGTAGCTGTCCTTGAATTCGCCCATCTTGGAGTCAAATTCACTTAGCGCCTCGGTTAGCATTCCGGTGCCTTCGGTGAGCTGTTCGGAGGCACTTTGCAGTTCTTCCATTCCATTTTGCAAATCGGTCACCTGATCATTGAGATTAATGTCTTTCAGGTCTGCCAGGTTGGTAGCTGCCGCCATCATGATGGAAGGCATCTTAAAGTTTTCAACTTTGGTTTTGACGGTAAATTCATCCTGTAGGTAGTCATTTAAGCCTGAGAGCTCATCGGTCAGCAGGCCGTCGAAGTTTTCCTTGACACCGGGAAGCCCGACAAAGGTAATGATCTGGTTATTTGCGTCGGAGAGGATATTCGTGTCCCCGGCGTTCACGTTTTTAAAGGTTTCATTTGGCAGGTCAAGCACCATTCCAACGGCAAACGGAGTGTAGATGGTGCGCTGTGCGCCGTCAATGGTCTTTTCTTGCTTTTCATTGTTTGTCAGCTTGATGCGGATGGTGAGTTCGCCGCTCTTTCCAATCAGGTCCTCGGCGGAAATCTCTTTTCCGTCCAGAGTGTACGTGATTTTTGCGGTGACCGGCGGGGTGTTGCCGGAAGTACCGTTGTAATAGACATCGTGGTCGTCGGTATCCCAGGTAACGTTTTGTCCGTTCTGGGACGGCGCAACATCGGATTTGATGTTCTTGATGTCCTTTAAATCACTTTTGTCTGTGACATTTTTAAGCCCCTTATCCGCGTGCAGCCAGGAACTGACGGTCTGTTCCTTGACGCTACCGTCCGGGTTTAATATCAGGTAGACGCTTTCATCCTTGGTGACACGCCCGGCGGACTCGGTGTCCTCGGTCGCGTAGACTGCGCCGCAGGGGGCTAAAACCATACAGGCGCACAGAATAGAAGCGAGAATTTTGCGGAAGCCTTTCATAGCACATTCTCCTTTTTACTTAAATCGTTGCTTTGGAAACGCCGGTATCGGCGGTCTGTGTCTTTACGGACGGAGTCTCTTCAGTCTTGCCGCCGCGCAGCCAGTGATAGCTGGTCTTTTCCATCAGCTTGGAGAAGATGATGAGCAGGGACGGAAGCACAAAGAGAATCACGAACATGCTGATCACCGCGCCGCGCGACATCATCAGGCACAGGCTCTTAATGAGGTCCATGTCGCTGATAAGCGCCACACCGAAGGTGGCGAGGAAGAACGCGCATCCGCTGGTGAGAATGGACTGCGAACAGTTTTCAATCGCAAGCTGTGCGGCTTCTTTTCTCGAATGGCCGTAGGAGCGTTCCTCCCGGAAGCGGTTGGTCATCAAAATTGCGTAGTCGATGGTGGCGCCAAGCTGAATGGTGCCGATGACGATACTTGAGATAAACGGAATTGTTGTGCCGGTAAAGTACGGCAGGCCCATGTTAATGGTGATGGCCGATTCAATGGCAAGCACCAGGATGAACGGGACTGAACCGGAGCGGAAGACAAAGGTGATAATCAAAAACACCGCTAAAATGGAGGTGATATTGACGCTCTTGAAATCCCTGTCCGCGACGGTGATCAGATCCTTGGTCATCGGCGCTTCTCCGGTAATAAGGGCGTTTTTATCATATTCCTTCAGGATGGCATTTATCTGGTCCAGCTGCGCGTTTTGCTCATCGCTTGCCGTCTTGTAGGTGGAGTTGACCATCATGATTTCCTTGCCGGCCTTTTTGAGCTGGTCGTTTAATTCCTGTGGGAGGAACTGCTCTGGGATGCCGCCGCCCACATACTTTTCAAACGAGATAACCTGGGCGATGCCGTCGAGGTCCTCGATGCGGCGGGTGATTTCCCCGACCTGAGCGTTTGTCAGCGAGTCGTCAACAAGGATGAAGTCTGTCGCCGTCATATCAAAGGTATCCTTGAGCTTTTGGTTTCCCTGTGAAGAGACGAGGTCGCTCGGCAGGGAGTCGAGCAGGTTGTAGTAGACATTGGTCTTGGTCTGCCCATAGATGAACGGAATGACGAGGACCAGGAAAACTACGAGAATAGAGACATAATGCTTGACGACGAATTTGGAAGCCCGCTTCAATTTTGGGATAAAGGTGCGGTGGCGGTATTTTTCAATCTGCTTGTCAAACACCATGATCAGAGAGGGGAGAACAGTGACGGTTTCCAGCACGCCGAGCAGCACTCCCTTTGCCATGACGATGCCGATATCCTTGCCGAGTGTCAGGCTCATCGTGCACATCGCGAGGAAGCCCGCAATGGTCGTCAGGGAACTGCCGGAAATGGAACCAAAGGTTTTGACAATGGCGGAGGACATCGCCTGCTCATGGGTCGGAGCCGTCTGTTTTTCCTCCTCATAGCGGTGAAGCAGGAAGATGGAGAAGTCCATCGTGACTGCCAGCTGGAGCACTGCCGCTAGTGCCTTTGTGATAAAGGAGATTTCTCCCAAAAAGAAGTTTGTGCCGAAATTGTACAAGACCGCGACCCCAATGCCGATTAGGAAGATAAAGGGGATAACCGTGGATTCCATGCTTAAAAACAGGATAATCAGCACGAGCGCTACGGCGGTCAGGGTGTACAGCGGCATCTCTTTATCGACAAGGGTCTTGGTATCCTGAGAAACCGCAGCCATACCACCGATAAAGCAGTCCTTATTGAGCACGGTCTTCATCTTGGCGATGGCGTTCATCGTCGATTCGGATGAGATAGTATCCTCAAAAGTGACGAGGATGAGCTTTGCATCATTTTTCCCGTAGAAGATGTCCTGCACATCCTCAGGGAGCATTTCCTTTGGTATCGTGGTATCTATGAAGTCATCAACCCAGACAGCTTTGTCTACGCCGGGAATCTGTTTGATGTCATCTTTGAGCTTTACAACGTCTTTGGACTCCATGTTTTCCACGGTCACCATGGCGGTGCTGGCCATCTTGTAGTCGTTTTCCAAATACTGCTCCCCGATGATGGATTCAAGGTCGCTCGGCAGGTAGCTGAGGATATCATAGTTGATACGTGTCGCCGCCGCGCCGAGAAACGCAGGAATCAGAAGCAATACGGAAAGGACGAGAACAAGAATTTTGTGTTTTACGATAAAATCTGCAAACCGTTTCAAATCGTTCCCTCCGTTCGAGCAAATATGACTGTTAGTCATTTTC
Source organism: uncultured Oscillospiraceae bacterium (assembly GCA_900543705.1). Taxonomy (GTDB): domain Bacteria; phylum Bacillota; class Clostridia; order Oscillospirales; family Ruminococcaceae; genus Pseudoruminococcus_B. Next base: position 29,282 of record UQSL01000007.1, on the reverse strand, counting down.
TGAAGATAATTATATGCCTCGACTGACTATTAGTCAATATTCGAAATGACTAATAGTCAGTTTTTTGGAAGCTTGTTTTCTGTGCAGAAAGGTGAATTTCAAAAGACAGGTATAAAAGAGTTTGCAAAGGGTTCTTATTTTTCGCTATAATAGAGACAGGAAGTGAGCAGAGATGAATATCAGCCAGCAGAAAAACAAGAAAAAAGGAAATATCATGCAGGCGGCCTATGACTGTTTTGTCGAACATGGAATTTCAAAGACCTCGATAGATGAAATCGTCAAGCGGGCAAATGTGGCCAAAGGGACGTTTTATCTCTATTTTAAGGATAAGAGCGATCTGTCGGAGCAGATTTTTGTCAAGCTCAGCCGGAAGATTATCGTGCAGGCCTACGCAAAGGTCCGGCAGGAAAATCTGACGGAGTACCTGGATATTGTCATCGGCTTTATTGACAATATCATCGAATACATGAAGCAAAACAAGCTCGTCCTCAAGCTGATGGAGCGCAATTTTTCCTGGCCGCTGCTCGAAAACGAGCTGAGCGTGAGGAAAGAGGACGAGGAGCTCTCCGAAATCCGGGATTTTTTGATGCACAACCCGCACCGTCCGAAGGTGGATGAGCACGGCGCATTTTTACATTTATTTACCATCATCTCTCTGTGTGGTTCGGTGGGGTATCGGAGCATCATTAAGGGCCAGCCCGCAGATATCGACGAGATGAAGCCCGTGCTCTACGACATGATCCGCAGGATTCTGGCTTGATTTTACATATCTTCATAGAAAACCGGCAGGGGGAGAATTCCTCTGCCGGTTTTTTGCGGATTTACATTCGATATATTCTATCTTTGATGCCCCGTTGACAGTCCGGGCAGTGGTGGAACGGATAGACGGCCAAATGCTCTACCAGGCCGGAACGCTGACCGATACCGCCGTCCATTTGCTTTTCCGCATGTGCATGTTTGCAATCGGAGGCGTATACTGGTTCAGGTTCGCAATCAAAAGATATATCAGGAGGAAGGGGATTGATTGCATCGAAACCGGCCTGGCCAAGAGGGCCCTTGAAAAGTAAAATCCATGTAAAACGAGTGAGGAATTTTTTTCACTCGTTTTTTATCGGAAACGCACAAAAAAATGCGCTGTTTTACATGGATTTAACAATTTCTTGCTTTGGCTATGACATAGCACGGATATAATGGGGCCGTACTCAAAAAATAGAATACAGTGAAGTTTCAAGGAGGAACAACGATTATGAAAAAGGGAAAAAGACTCGCCGTTTTGGCAGCAGCCTGCCTGATGGCATTGGGAATGACCGCTTGCGGTAGTGGGGAGAGTGCGAGCAGCTCGACTGCGGGCAGCAGCTCCGTCGGCTCCAAAAGTACAGCATCTTCTGCTGCGGCTAAGGTTTCCGGCAAAGTGACCATGTCCGGTTCCACCTCGATGGAAAAGTTCTGCTCCGCTTTGATTGAATCTCTCAAAGAGGATTATCCTGATATCCAGGCGACCGCAGAGTATACCGGTTCCGGCGCAGGAATCGAAGCTGTCAGCAAAAAGACAGTTGATATCGGAAACTCTTCCAGAGCACTCAAAGATGAAGAAAAAGCAAACGGACTGGAAGAGAACGTCGTTGCCATCGACGGAATCGCAGTCATCACCGATAAAAACAACACGGCAACCAACCTGACCCAGCAGCAGCTTTCCGACATCTACACTGGCAAGATCACCAACTGGAAAGACGTCGGCGGAAAGGATGAGGCGATCGTGGTCATCGGCCGTGAGGCTGGTTCTGGTACCCGTGGCGCATTTGAGGAACTTCTGAAGATTCAAGACCAGTGCCAATACGCACAGGAAGTTGATTCCACCGGCGGTGTTATGGCTAAGGTTACTTCTACTCCGGGTGCGATCGGCTATGTTTCCCTCGATGTGATCGATGACAGTGTCGTCACCCTCCAACTCGATGGTGTAGAGGCCACTGAGGAAAACATCAAAGCAGGAAACTATGCACTGAGCCGTCCGTTTGTCATGGCAACCAACGGCAAAATCTCCGAGCAGAGCGAAGCAGTCCAGGCGGTGTTCGATTTCATCAATTCCGACAAAGGACAGGAAGTCATCAAATCTGTTGGCCTCATCTCTGCAAAATAACTTCTGACAAAGCTGATAATAACAGTTCTCCGATAAATATCCTCAAGAAGACAAGACTCTTGGGGATATTTTTTCAGAAGAAAAAATGTTAAGGAAAGCGAAAGGCCTGGTTAAATGTGGGAAAAACGCCGGATGGCGGCAACGCTGCGGCGGTATTTGTTCGGGTCCGTTTTCCGGCCCAGAAAGGCGGTAACTGTTTCATGGACGTACGTGCCAAGAAAAAGGAGAAAGTCTCCATCTTATATAGCCGCAGGACCAAATCGGTTGTGGAAACCGTCGCAAACGTCATCTTTGTCGTCTGTGCCCTGGTAGCCATTGTGGCGGTGTTTGCCATTACCATTTATATGATTTACTCAGGTGCGCCTGCCCTATTCAAAGTCGGAATTGTGGACATTCTGTTCAATCCGGTCTGGGCACCGACGGCGGCGGAGCCGAGTTTTGGTATCCTGTATGTGATCCTCACTTCGATTGTCGCAACCTCACTCGCAATCCTTATTGGCGTGCCGGTTGCCCTGATGACTGCAATTTTCCTTTCGGAAATTGCAAACAGCAAGCTTGCAGCCGTCGTGAAACCTGCGGTTGAGCTGCTGGCGGGAATCCCGTCCGTGGTATACGGCCTGCTTGGCGTTTTAATGATAAACCCCGTGATGTACAAGCTCGAAAAGCTAATCTACGCCAATGACCCGAATCACCAGTTCACCGGAGGAGCCAACCTTCTTTCCGCAGTATTGGTGCTTGCCATTATGATTTTGCCAACCGTCATCAATGTCAGCGAGACCTCCCTGCGGGCAGTGCCCCAGCAGTACCGGAGTTCTTCGCTGGCGCTTGGGGCAAGCAAAATTCAGACCATCTTCCGGGTGACCGTCCCGGCGGCAAAATCTGGAATTATCACGGGAATCGTACTGGGAATCGGGCGCGCACTCGGCGAGGCGATGGCCATTGTCTTTGTGTGCGGAAACTCGGTCAATCTCCCGTTTCCCTTTAACTCCGTGCGAACCCTGACAACCGCCATTGTCGCGGAGATGGGATATGCAAGCGGCCTGCACCGTGAGGTGCTCTATACCATCGGACTGGTCCTGTTTGCTTTTATCATGATTATCAACATTCTACTCAACACCATTTTGAAAAAGGGAGGGAAGCAGGATGACTAAGGCACTTTCCACCGGCAGTATTTATGACAAAAAGAAACGCCCGGTCGACGCTCTGCTCTACGGTATCATCTATTTGTGCGCAGGAATTGCCGTGGCCCTACTGCTGGGGATTATCGGCTATGTCCTCTACCGGGGCCTGCCCTCTATCAACTGGAGATTTCTTTCAACCGCACAGAGCGCACTGAAAGGTACATTTGGTATATTACCAAACATTATTAATACACTGTATATTATTGTCATCACCCTGTTGATTGCGACGCCGATTGGAGTGGGCTCGGCTATCTACCTCAACGAGTATGCCAAGGGCGGAAGGTTCGTTCGCATCATTGAGTTTACGACCGAGACGCTCGCCGGCATCCCCTCGATCATCTACGGACTGTTCGGCATGCTCTTTTTTGGGGAAATGCTAGGCCTCGGCTTTTCCATCCTCTGCGGTTCCCTGACCCTGACGCTGATGATTCTTCCGATTATCACCCGTACTACACAGGAAGCACTGAAAACCGTACCGGAAAGCTACCGCAGTGGAGCGCTCGGAATCGGCGCGACCAAGTGGTATATGATCCGTACCATCATCCTGCCGAGCGCCATGCCGGGTATTGTCACCGGCGTGATTTTGGCGATTGGCCGAATCGTGGGCGAGTCGGCGGCCCTGCTGTTTACTGCTGGCAGTTCCTACCTGATGGTGAAAAATTGGCTGACCCATCCGCTCATGTCGGGCGGTACGCTGACTATCCAGATGTATCTGAGCATGACCAAGGCAAAGTATGACGACGCGTTCGGCATTGCGCTGGTGCTGGTAGTCATCGTGCTCCTCATCAATATTTTGACGAAGTTCATCAGTAAGAAGCTGGATGTCAACCGGAAAGGATAAGAATATGATGCAAGAAAAAGTGATGGCCGCGCCGGTGGCAACGAACGGGCAGGCAAAAATTGAAGTTAGCCATCTTGATTTGTATTACGGGGAGAACCACGCGCTCAAAGACATAAATATGGATTTATATGGAAACTGTATTACAGCATTTATCGGCCCGTCAGGCTGCGGTAAATCCACCTATCTGAAGACCCTCAACCGCATGAACGACTTAGTTCCAAATGTCAGGATTACCGGAAAAATCCTGCTCGATGGGGAAGATATCTATTCCCCGAAGGTGGATACCACCTTACTCCGCAAAAAAGTGGGCATGGTGTTCCAGCAGCCAAACCCCTTTCCGATGAGCGTTTACGATAATGTAGCTTACGGGCCGAGGCTCCAGGGCATTCGTAAAAAGCTGATACTCGATGAAATTGTGGAGAGAAGCCTCAAACAGGCGGCTATCTGGGATGAAGTCAAAGACCGTTTGAAAAAGAGCGCGCTCGGCCTTTCCGGCGGACAGCAGCAGAGGCTTTGTATTGCCCGCGCCCTTGCCGTGGAACCGGAAATTTTGCTGATGGATGAACCGACGAGCGCCCTCGATCCGATTTCCACCTCCAAAATCGAGGACCTTGCTGTGCAGCTGAAAAAAGATTATACTATTATCATTGTCACGCACAACATGCAGCAGGCTGCCCGTATTTCGGATAAAACGGCCTTCTTTTTGCTCGGTGAAGCGGTGGAATACGGTGACACGGAGCAAATATTTTCCATGCCGAAGGACAAACGGACAGAGGATTACATTACGGGGAGGTTCGGATAATTATGAGAAATCGATTCGACGCGCAACTTGAGGCGCTTAACACCCAGCTGATTCAGATGGGCGCTCTGTGCGAAAGTGCGATAGCAAACGCTGCGAAGGCGCTGCTGGACGGAGATATCGAGCTTGCAAATAAAGCCATTGAGGCGGACCAGGAAATCGACCAGAAAGAGCGGGATATCGAAGGCCTGTGCCTCAAACTCCTGCTTCAACAGCAGCCTGTGGCAAGGGATTTGCGCCAGGTTTCGAGCGCCCTGAAGATGATTACAGACATGGAGCGCATCGGCGACCAGGCCTCCGACATCTCTGAAATTGTTAAGATGGCCCACATCACTGCATCCGGCAGCGCGCTTCACATTGGGGAGATGGCGCGCGCCACCATCAAGATGGTGACCGAGAGTATCGACGCCTTTGTGCGCCGCAATCTGAAAATCGCACAGGACGTCATCGCCTATGACGATGTGGTGGACGGCCTGTTCAATAGAGTGAAAAACGAATTGATTGAATATATCTCGCAAAACCCGAAAGATGGGGAATTCGCCGTGGATTTGCTGATGATTGCCAAGTATTTTGAGCGCATCGGCGATCATGCGACCAATATTGCGGAATGGGTGGAATTTTCTATCACGGGCAGCCATAAAGGGGAATCTTTGCAATGATTTACTGTGTGGAAGATGATAAGAGTATCCGAGATCTGATCGTCTATGCACTGGGCTCCGGCGGGTTTGAAGCGAGCGGAGTATGCGATGGAAAGGAACTCTTTCTGGCCCTTTCCAAAGAAGTGCCGCATCTCATCCTGCTCGACATCATGCTGCCGGGAGAGGATGGTATTTCCATTTTAAAGCGCCTGCGGGCATCTGCGCGGACAAAGGACGTCCCGGTTATCATGCTGACCGCCAAAAGCGCGGAGTATGACAAGGTGCTGGGACTTGATTCTGGTGCTGACGACTACATCACCAAGCCCTTCGGTGTGATGGAGCTTATTTCCCGTGTCAAAGCTGTGCTGCGCCGTGTCGGACCAAAAGAGAAAAATCCGGAATTGACAGTCGGGAAAGTGACCATCAATGTGAAGAAACATCAGGTGCTCGCTGATGGGAAGGAGATTACCCTGACGCTTAAGGAATTTGAGCTGCTGCGGTACCTGATGGAAAACGTTGGACTGGTGCTGACCAGAGATAAAGTGCTTGAAACCGTCTGGGGCTATGAGTATGAAGGCGAAACCCGGACGGTCGATGTGCATATCAGGACCCTTCGGCAAAAGCTCGGAGAGTGCGGAAGCATGATTGAAACCGTACGCGGTGTCGGCTACCGGATCGGGGGCAAGGAATGAGAAAGAGAATTTTTCGCAACATGTGCCAATTGTCTCTGGTGACGGTTGTAGTTTCCTTTGCACTGGTGTTTGCTGTGATGTACCATGAATTTGATGTACGCATGCAAAACGAGCTGAAAACAGAGATGGAATACTTGAGCGCGGGAATTGAGACTGGCGGCGAGGAATACCTGAATACCATTGACGCAGACCCGGATATTTCCCGTGTTACCCTGATTTCACCGGACGGCACGGTTTTGTTCGACAGCGAAGCAAATCAGGACACTATGCAAAACCATCTTGACCGGCCGGAGGTACAGGATGCTTTGAAATTCGGGAAAGGGCAGGTCACCCGCCTGTCTGATACGATTGGAAAGCAAACCGTTTACTATGCCTATAAGATGAGTGACGGCAATATCCTGCGTGTGGCAAATACTACGGACAGCGTCTATTCCTCCATGCTCGGCTGCCTGCCTTGGATGATTGCAGTGGGAGTGGCTGCATTTTTAGTCGCTCTGGCGCTGGCCCGGTGGCAGACAAAAAAAATCATCATTCCAGTTAACAACATCGATTTGAAAAACCCGGAGAACAGCTACGTCTATGATGAGCTGACCCCACTGCTCACCCGCATTACCAAGCAGCATCAGCAGATCAAAGAACAGATGAAGATGCTCCGAGACAAACAGAAAGAGCTGACTGCAATTACCGAGAACATGCAGGAAGGGCTTGTCGTGTTGGATGAAAATTCTGCCATCCTCTCCATCAATGCCAGTGCGCGCGCTCTGTTTCAGGTGACAAACGAGGAATGCTTTGGCAAACATATCCTAAATCTCAACCGCAGTGATGGCTTCCAAAAGGCGATTGCCCGCGCGCAAAACGGGGAGGCACAGGAGGAAGTACTTGAGCTGGACGCCAAGTACTATCAGCTCTTTGCCAATCCAGTGTTTGAAAACGAGAAAGTTAAGGGCGTTGTCCTGCTGATTCTCGATATAACGGAACGGTGGCAGGCCGAGAAGATGCGTCAGGAGTTTTCGGCGAACGTCTCCCATGAGCTCAAGACCCCGCTGACCTCGATTTCCGGATACGCGGAGCTGATGAAAAACGGACTTGTCCGTCCGGAAGATATCGTGGATTTCTCCGGGCGGATTTACAAGGAAGCAAGCCGACTGATCACGCTGGTGGAGGATATCATTGAGCTGTCCCGTCTTGACGAGGGAGAGCAGGGGCTGACGCTCGAGCGGATGGATTTGACCGCCCTGTGTAAGGGGGTCGCCGCAAGGCTTGAGGACCAGGCGAAGAAGAATAAGGTCCTCATCACTGTGTCGGGCGATGCGGCGGACATCATTGCTGCGCCCCATCTGATTGAGGAGATGGTCTACAATCTGTATGATAACGCCATCAAATACAATCGCCCGGAAGGCAGGGTGGACGTCTCCGTTACGCAGATGGATACCCATGTGGTACTAACCGTTTCTGACAACGGAATCGGAATCCCCAAAGAAGACCATCAGCGGATTTTCGAGCGGTTCTACCGCGTGGACAAAAGCCATTCCAAGGAAACCGGGGGCACCGGGCTGGGCCTGTCGATTGTCAAACATATCGCGGAGCAGCATCATGCCAAGTTACAGCTCCAAAGTGAGAGCGGCGAGGGCACGACCATTCGCGTCTTTTTCGAAAGGGCGCCCAAAGCATAAAAAACAAGTTTTCCAAAGGGACGAAACAGACTTGGTTTCGTCCCTTTATCCTTTTTCTGTATAAGAGAAAAGCCGTTTCTTTTTTTTAAGCACGTTACGAACGGTTCTCCCTGAACCGACCCGTCCTTTTTTGCACCCGATACTGTTTGCTCTCCCGGCCGGGAGGATATACCCAGTCCGTATCTACATCCATCGTCATTCCCGGCAGTTTGCTGTAGAGGGGGACAAATTTTTCTAAACAAATTCTTTGCTCTTTTCCTGCGATTGCATGCCCCTAATAAACGTGCTATGATAAAGACAAATGAAAGGATAAGGAGCCGGATTTCCATGAAAATTGTACTGCTAGAATCCCTCGGTATTTCCGGGGAACTGCTGGAAGAATGTGCAAAGCCTTTTGTCGACGCGGGACATACCTTTGATGCCTACGAAAAAAATACTGATCCCGCAGTTCAGATCCAACGCGCCAAGGATGCGGATGTTATCGTGATTGCCAATATGCCCCTTAGCGGGGAGGTCATCCGTTCCTGTAAAAACCTCAAATATATTGACGTTGCTTTTACCGGCGTCGACCATGTCGACCTCGCAGCAGCTCAGGAGAAGGGCGTCGCAGTCAGCAACGCCGCCGGCTATTCCACGCAGGCGGTAGCAGAGCTTACGATCGCCCTGATGCTTTCCCTGCTGCGCAACATCCCACAGGTGGATGCGCGCTGTCGGGAAGGAAAAACCAAGGATGGACTTGTTGGAAGCGAACTTTCCAGCAAAACAGTGGGAATTGTAGGCACCGGTGCTATCGGCCTGCGTACTGCAAAACTGCTCCGTGCTTTCGGCTGCAAGGTTCTCGCCTATGCACCCCGGGAAAAGGAAGCTGCAAAGGGCCTGGTCGAATATGTGCCGCTGGAGACTCTGTTAAGGGAATCCGACATTGTTTCCCTGCACTGCCCGCTCAATGACTCCTCAAAAAATCTCATGAACGCCGAGCGTATCGCATGGATGAAGTCGACCGCTCTGCTCATCAATGTCGCACGCGGTCCGGTCGTGGATTCCGCCGCCCTGGCACATGCGCTCAATGAGGGAAGGCTCGCAGGCGCCGGAATCGATGTATTCGAGGCTGAGCCCCCGCTCGATAAAAACCATCCGCTCCTGCACGCAAAAAACACCATCGTCACCCCGCATGTGGCCTTTGCCTCCGTACAGTCAATGGAAGCGCGTGCCCACATTGTCTTTGACAATATCCGGGCCTGGATGGACGGCAGCCAAAAAAATATAATTCTATAAAAGATTGTCAAAGCAGGACAGGAACTCTTTCCCGTCCTGCTCCATTTTTACAGTCACAGCTAATGTGGAAAGCCGCCATTAATTGTTAAATGAAAACCCATTATCACAGGTGCGCGACCGCTTTAACATATGGGCTTTTCCCGCTTCAAATTTATAAAAAGCGATAGAATTCAGAAAAAAACAGATTATAATAAAAACAGAACATACAGAAAAACAGGAGGTAGTAAGATGTTACAGGAAGGACAAAAAGCACCGGAGTTTACTCTGCCGAACCAGGAGGGCAACCCTATCGGCCTCCGCGATTTTACAGGCAAAAAAGTGATTTTATTTTTTTATCCGCGGGACAACACTCCCGGCTGTACCAGGGAAGCCTGCGCCTTTCGGGATAATTTTACAAAATTTCAGGAACATGGCATCGTAGTCCTGGGAATTAGCAAGGACAGCGAAAAGGCACACCGGAATTTTATTGCCAAGCAGTCCCTGCCGTTTGACCTGCTCAGTGACCCTGAGCATACGGTCATTGAAGCATACGGCGCCTGGCAGGAGAAAAAACTCTATGGCAAGGTGAGTATGGGGACGGTCCGCAGCACCTATGTCATCGATGAAAACGGAATGATAGAAAAAGTGTACCCCAAGGTCAAACCGGATGAGCATGCCGCCCAAATCCTTGCCGACCTGGGATTAGGGAAATGAGAAAGAGTTTGTATTGCATCCCGGCAGCAGGGATGTTTATGCTCTTGTGTCTTATACTATTCACTGCATGCTCAGAGAAAGAAAACCTAACTTTTACCGGCACCATTGAACAGGCCGGAGAGAGCAGCATCATGGTCTACACCAAGGATTTTGCTTCCGGGGACCGGGTGAATGTTTCCTACAAGGGGATGACGCTGGAGTTTGAACCTGCCACAGGCCAGCAGGTAATCGTTACCGTAAGGCCGGATATCGGGGAAACCTATCCGGTGAAAGCGGATGCAGTGAGCATTCAGCTTCGAGAGGAGGAATCCGAGGTGGAATCTACCGTCCAGGAAAACAAAATCACGTCCGAGCAGGCTTATGAAATGATGCGTGAGGGCGGGGTCACCGTGGTCGATGTACGCCGGGAAGACGAGTATGCTGAAGGGCACATTGAAGGGGCTATGCTGCTCCCGTTGGATGTGCTCGTCAACCTGGCCGAGGACAAACTCCCGGATAAAAGCGCGACCATCCTTGTCTACTGCCGAAGCGGGAACCGCAGTGCCAAAGCGGCGCTCCAGCTCTCCGGTTTAGGATATGAAAACGTCTACGATTTCGGCGGGATAATCGACTGGCCCTATGAGGTTACAAAGTGAAAAGTAAAGCGCGGCCATAAGGAACCAAAGACAGTGAAACGTGCCTGCCTATGCGGAAAATAATGGAGGAGACCAAAACAGTTTGGGCATGTCCCAAGCCGGGAGCTTGGGCCATGCCCAATCGTTTAAAGCGGATAGAAATAAGCACCCTCCAATTTTCATTTGGAGGGTGCTGCTGTATCAGATATTTCATGGCTGGTTCGTCGGCCAGGAACCCTTTTCCGGACCTGTCTCCTCAAGCGGCTCGATAAACATGAATAAAAAGACGAAAAATAGGAGCAGGCAGCAAAACAGAACGGACTTCTCCCCAAAGACCCTTGTGATAAGAGTGCCGAGAACTGCTCCCAGGATAAAAAACAAAATGATTCCGTAGTAGCGCAGGCTCCGTTTTTTCACAAGCGGGTCTTTGGTCTGCAAGTGGCGGTAGAGCTGTTCGGTTGCGCTTCTCAAATTTCCGGTACACATTGTTGTGGCAAAGGTATCACCGCCAAGTTTGCGGAAAGCCTCCACCTGCATGGCGCACACAAAGGAAATGGCGACATTGACCGCCATATCCCATTTTCCGCGGGGAACAAAGGAAGCGGCAAGCAGAATAAAAAATTCTACAGCCACAATGATCTGCCGCCAGTGGAGCTTTTCATACTGCTTCAGCCGCGATTGGATCATTTCGACAACCAGGATCCCTCCTGCAAAGGCCAGTATCGGGATAAAATAGGTAAGAGCGCCCATAAACCGGCCATTTGCCAAATCAATGCCGAGCAAAACGATGTTCCCGGTCTGGGCGTTGGCAAAAATATGCCCTCGGGAGATATAGGTGTATGCGTCGAGATACCCGCCGACAAGGGCCAATAAAATCCCAAGCTCAAAAGATTCGGAAACCTGTTTGGTGGAAAAACGATACATCACAGACACCTGCCTTTCCGGAAACTAGGGCTGGCGTTTGGTTGGGATTGCCGCCGGGACGTCCATCTTTTGTCTTTGACAGTATTGGGCGATAAGCCCCGGCAGAATCGAGCACAGGGATCCAACCAGTACCAGGAAAATGCCAAAAAGCATGTTCAACGGAATCACCTCACGTAAGATAACAAGTGAGAGGATAGGCGATACCATCGGTTTGAAGAAAAAGGCTAGGGATGCCTGCTGGGCGGAGGTTTCTTCCATAGCCTTAAAGTAGCAGGCATAGCCCGCTCCGGTGTTAATCAGGCAGATGTACGCGACAATCGCAATATTCTTCCAGGTATAACCAGAAAAAAGCGGGATCGAGGCGAATAACTTTATTCCCCCCGCGGTAAGGGCGGAACTCACGGCGGGCAGGTTGCTTAGGCCGATCATTACAAGCATTTCCACACTTCCGAATAAAAAGCTGATGCAGGTAACGACAATCCCGCCGTACTTCGTACATTTTCGCTTGCCCGCCACACCGTACAAGGAAAAGAATAAGGTGGAAGTAATGGCAAACACCACTCCGGGCACGCTGAGCTTGGTATGCAGGGGGTTGATGATGACAAGGATTCCTGCGACCTCCAAAACTAAGGCGGCGACATTATTTTTATGAATCTGCTCCTTTAGCAGAAAAAAGGCTAGGATGGTCACGAAAACAGGGTTGGAGCTGAACAGCACAGCCACCACTGAGGCAGGGGTGCTTTCCACAGACATCTGATACAAGGACATGCTCACAAGCACCCCGATAAAGCCGAGCAGAGCAAAGGAGCCGAAATCTCTGGCGGCGATACGTACGCCTTTTTTCCTAAGAGCGGAGACGGTAAAGGGGATGAGCATTAGCCCGCCGATAAAAAAGCGGGTAAAGGTCATCTGGATTGGATGAAACTGCCCGGTACACAGCTTGATGGAAATTTCAATTGTACTGAAAATCAAGGTGGTCAGCACAATATATAATGCTCCTTTTTTCGTGATAACACACTTCCTTTTGCATTCGTTTCTCATTATACTCTACCGGAGAGGGGAGTCAAGCGCTCCCTATCACTTTTGTACACGAAAGCAAAAACAGCGGGTTTTCCCCCGGATTCTTGTATGCAATCGCCTTGCTATGGTATCATAACAGAAGGAAAAAAGGAGGGAAGGCACATGGACAAGCAGTTGGCTGATTTGATAAAGAGTTTTGAGATCCCTGACTGGGGAGTTTGCCGCTTTGACCCGATGGATTTGAGTGTGCCCTGTCGGGGGATTTCCCGGGTGCCGGAAAGGGCAAAGACCGTGCTAGTCTTTGCCTTCCCCTATCTTTTGCCGGAATATCACGGCGCATGTAATCTCTCCCGCTATGCCTGTGTTCCGGATTATCATCCCGTGGCGCGGCGGGCCCTAGAAGGAATGATTACCGCTTTGTGCAAACAATTTCCTTCTGAAAAGTTTGCCGCATTCGCGGATATTTCCCCGTTTGACGAGGTGCGAATTGCCGCGAAAGCGGGTCTCGGTGTCATTGGGCGCAACACGCTGCTCATTCATCCACGCTATGGCTCCTGGCTGTTTTTGGGGGAGATTGTCACAACGCTTGAACTGCCAGTGCAGGATTTTCCGATTCAAGGCTGTATCGGCTGCGGGGTCTGCGAGCGGGCCTGTCCGGGAAACGCGCTGTCTGGAGGAAAACTCCGTGAACAACAGTGTGTTTCCGCTCTTACTCAGAAAAAAGGGGAGCTGACACAGGCAGAACAGGCACTTATCCGGGCGGGAGGACTCGTCTGGGGCTGTGATATCTGCCAGATGGTCTGTCCGATGAATCGGACGGCATGGGAAAATCCCTACCCGCCTTTTACAGAGGACGTTGTGCAGATTGTCACTGAGGAGAATGCTGCGCCGCTGTGCAAAGTGAGGGCATTCGGGTTTCGGGGATTGAAGGTTATCCAGCGCAACCTTGGAATACTCCGCCAAAAAAAAGGTAACACTACTGGAGAATCAAACCAGTAGGGGGAAAACTCATGTACGTCAGTGAACTCATGTCAACCAGAATTATCAGTGTCCGCGTTGAGGACAGTGTGGAATATGCGGCAAGGCTGATGAACCGTTATGAAATTGGGGCAATTCCGGTGACCTGCGGGCAGATGCTGTGCGGGATGCTTACCGACCGGGATATCGTCGTACGCTGCGTTGCCGAGGGGAGGAACCCGAAGGAGTGTCAGGCTGGGGATATCATGACCGGGGACACCTATTCCATTGCCCCGCTCGAGAGTATCTCCAAGGCCATCCGCCTGATGGGAGAACACCGCGTCTGGAGGCTACCGGTCGTGGAGGACTGCCGTATCCGTGGAATGCTCTCGATTGGGGACATTGCCAGGGCCACTCAGGACATGGAATTTGCCAAGGCACTTGGAGAAATCAGCCCGCCCGCCCAAAGAGATTGATCACCCGCTTGATTGACACCGTATCAAGCGGGTGTTATAATACCTTTGTATCGAAAACAGCCTGTCTCCTTGGCAGGCTGTTTGGTTCATTCTACTAAAGACATCCATCACAGCGAAGGAGTTGTCAGCTTTGGAAATATTGGACCTCGCAAACGGCCGAGTCCGTGAAGAATATGAAACCTTTGTCAAAAACCACCGTGCAGGAAGTTTCATGCAATCTCTGCGCTGGTGTGATGTAAAATACAACTGGGGTCATGAGGCAATTGTCTCAAGGGATAAAGACGGCAAGATTGTCGGGGCCATGCTGGTACTTGTAAAAAAAGTGCCGGTCATTGGAGCTACCCTGCTCTACTCCCCGCGCGGCCCGGTCTGCGATCTGCATGACGAAGCAGTGCTTTCCGATCTGCTCGAGGGCGCAAAAGCGCTTGCAAAAAAGCATAAATCCTACCAGTTTAAGATGGATCCCTTTGTTCTTGCCTCGGATGATGAATTTATCGGGATGGCAAAACGGCTGGGTTTTGAATTTTCCCCACACATGGCAGATTTTACCACCATCCAGTGCCGCAACAACTATATGCTGGATATCGAAAACAAAACGCCGGAGGAATTACTCGCAAGCTTTCACAGCAAATGGCGTTACAACATCCGCCTGGCACAGCGCAAAGGCGTGGAGTGTAAGGTCTGCGGGCCGGACAAAATCGATGATTTCTATAACCTGATGAAGGTGACGGGAGACCGGGATGGCTTTATCATCCGCCCGAAGGAGTATTTTATACGGATGCTCAAAGCACTCGGAGAAGAATACTGTCGGCTGTACATCTGTTATTATGAAGGCAAGCCTATTTCCGGCGCGGTTACCACCCAGTATGCGGGCAAGACCTGCTATGTTTACGGTGCGTCGGATAACAACATGCGTAACGTCATGCCAAACCACATTATGCAGTGGACGATGATTCAGTGGGCGGTCGAAAACGGAGGTTTCCTCTATGATTTCCAGGGCATCCCAAATTATCAGGATGAAAATAGTCCCAACTACGGTGTCTACCGCTTTAAAAAAGGCTTTAACGGCGAGGTCGTCGAGTTTGCCGGGGAGTTTGATTATAACTTTAAGCCTAAAACCAAAAAGATGATTGATTTCCTGGAAAAAACCGTGCAGGAGATGCGCCATATCCAACGAAAGCTGACCACCACCGGCAGGGACGGTGTGGCAAAGAAAAAAGAAGAGGAGAAAAAGGCCCAGCCGCAGGAACAAAAATAGATTAAATCAAAACACCCCACTTGTTAAATAGTATATCATACTGTCTAACAAATGGGGTTCATTTCAAACTTTCCATCGGGTGTTTTTCTGTGTAAACGGGCAGCCTTGTCTTTTGAATCTAGACAGTTAAATATCCATATGGGAAAGCTTAGTGACGACACCCTCATCCGCCGGGCAAAAAGGATAGCAGGGGAGCTCGGTTGGGCTTGCCCAGCAAAGCGCCTGATGGACCTTTTGCCGGGGCTCGCCGGATACCCGTTTCGCAAGGAAGAAGGTGATTTCCACCTCCCGGTCAGGGTAGTGGTAAACACTTTCGGCAAACAGCTCCCCGATTTTCAGAGTGATTCCCAGCTCCTCTTTGCATTCTCGCAGGGCACACTCCTGTAGGGTCTCCCCCGGCTCCAGCTTCCCGCCCGGAAACTCCCAGAGATTTGCACAGCTTCCCAAACCCGCACGCTGGCAAATCAGGATTTTATGGTTTTCTACGAGGATGGCGGCCGCAATTTTCATGGATATGTCCTCCTTGTTGTTACCTTCGATTCACTCAAACTGTTTCTATCATAGCACAATTACACCTGATAGGAAACTTACATTCGTCAAAGAAAGTTCTCCAACGGGGAGCCTTTCGGGGGATTGCCGGGCACTACTGGGTCTCTCCGGGAGACCCGCCTCCAGGAACATTTTACGGCTTTGCGGATGGCCCTGCCGAAACAGTTAAGAATAACCGCATGAAAAGAGCCGGAGGGCTTGCCCTCCGGCTCTTGCTGTTTTTAGATGAATTAGTCCTGATGATATTTCTTTGCCTCAGTTGCATAGAGATTATTGCCCTCACAGTCGATGGCGACGAAGCAGGGGAAGTCCTCGACCTGAAGGCGGCGGATGGCTTCTGTGCCGAGATCCTCATAACAGAGGACTTCCGCCTTTTTAATGGAGTGAGCAAGCAGAGCGGCGGCGCCGCCGATGGCTGCAAAGTAGACGGCCTTATTTTTCACCAGACTGTCAATGACCTCCGGATTACGGATTCCCTTGCCGATAATACCCTTAAGCCCCAAGTCCAGCAGCTCCGGGGTGAACTGATCCATCCGGTAGCTCGAGGTCGGACCCGCCGGGCCGATGGCATGACCTTCCTTTGCAGGAGCCGGGCCAACATAGTAGATGGTCTCGCCCTTGATCTTGATGGGGAGCTCTTTGCCTTCGGCCAGAAGTTCGTGCAGACGTTTATGCGCAGCATCCCTACCGGTAATCATCGGGCCGGTGAGCAGGACGCTGTCCCCGGCTCTCAGGTTCAAAATATCCTCTTCCTTAAGCGGAAGTGTGAGTCTCTTTATCATTTCAGATTCCTCCCCTTACAGTGTGACATGTCCATGGCGGGCGGCATGGCAACAGATGTTGACGGCTACCGGCATTCCCGCGATATGGGTCGGATAGACTTCGATATTCAGGCCAAGGGCAGTCGTTGTGCCGCCAAGTCCGCCGGGGCCAAAGCCCATCTTGTTGACTTCACCAAGCAATTCGGTTTCCAAAGCGGCATAGCGCTCGTCCGGGTTGTGCTCATCAACTGCACGCAGAGTCGCCTTTTTGGCGAGGATGGCACATTCTTCAAAGGTGCCGCCAATTCCGACGCCGATGACCATCGGAGGACAGGGAGTCGGGCCTGCATGATCGACCGTGTCGAGGATAAATTTTTTGACGCCCTCAAGTCCGGCGCCTGGGGTGAGCATTTTAATTGCAGACATGTTCTCGCTTCCAAAGCCCTTGGAACCTGCGAGGATGGAGATCTTATCGCCCGGGACAATGCGGGTGTGAATAATGGCCGGAGTGTTGTCGCCAGTGTTCACACGGTCTAGAACCGGGTCGCGGACAACGGATTTGCGCAGATACCCGCCGACATAAGCGCCCCGGACCCCCTCGTTGATGGCGTCTTCAAACGAACCGCCCTCCACGACGACATTCTGGCCGTACTCCACAAAGAAGACCGCCATACCGGTGTCCTGGCAGAGAGGGACCTGCTCCTCCGCCGCAATTTTGCTGTTTTCAATCAGCTGTTCGATGACTCCTTTGCCAATCGGGGACTGTTCTGTTTTTAGGGAACATTCAAAGGCGCAGGCAATGTCCTTGCCGATGAAGTAGTTACAGTCGAGCAGCAGTTTTTCCACTGCCTTTGAGATTTCGCTTGCCTGTATGACACGTACTGCCATAGTTGACGGCTCCTTTCCGTAAAAAAGGGGCATGTAGGTTTATGTACATGCCCACTTTTATCTTGTTAATTATGATTTAGTGGTGTTTTTTATTCAAAAACTCCGGATGCTCCGCCAGCTCTTTTTCCGAGAAGGTCAGGGTAATCGGGTTGAGTATCTTATCGACCTCTTCCTGGGTTTTGATTCCCTTCTTGACAACCAGCTGACGAATCGGCTCACCGGTCTTGAGAGATTCCTTCGCAAGCTCCGCAGCCTTCTTGTAACCGATGAACGGGCACAGGGCGGTGATCATGCCAACGCTGTGTTCTACCAGGCTCAGGCAATGCTCACGGTTTGCAGTGATGCCGAGGACACAGTTGTCGACCAGGGTCTGAACGGCGCCCGCGAGAGTTTCAAGGGACTCAAAGATATTGTAGAAGATGACCGGCTCAAAAGCATTCAGCTCAAGCTGACCGGCTTCCGCAGCCATGGTGATGGCGGTGTCGTTGCCGATGATGTTGAAAGCGACCTGGGAAACAACCTCCGGGATAACCGGATTGACTTTACCAGGCATAATGGAAGAACCATTCTGCTTTGCCGGAAGGTTAATTTCAAACATACCGGTTCTCGGCCCGGAGGAGAGAAGACGGAAGTCGTTGCACATTTTGGAGAGAGTGACCGCACAGGTTTTAACAATGCCGGAGACATTGACAAAGCCGTCGAGGTTCTGGGTGGCGTCGATGAGGTCTTCCGCCATCAAAACCGGGAGCTTGGTGACCTGGCGCAGATAATCCGCAATGTGGTCGAAGTAATCCGGGCTGACGTTGATTGCTGTCCCGATTGCGGTACCGCCCATATTGATGGTGCGCATATCCTTTGCCGCTTTATGCAAGCGGTTGATATCGCGTTTCACTGCATTTGCAAAAGCATGGAAGGACTGGCCCAGACGGATAGGAACCGCGTCCTGCAGCTGGGTACGTCCCATTTTGACGACATCGTCAAATTCTTCCCCTTTGGTTTCGAGGGCGTCGTAAAGGCGCTCGAGCTGGAAGATGGTTTTCGGGAGAAGGGTGAGGACTGTCAGCTTCCCTGCGGTCGGGTACACGTCGTTGGTGGACTGAGCCATGTTGACGTGGTCATTCGGATGAACGATGGAATAGTCGCCTTTTTGTCCCCCAAGGAGTTCGATGGCACGGTTGGCAATGACTTCGTTTGCATTCATGTTGGCAGAAGTTCCGGCGCCGCCCTGAATGGCGTCCACAATAAACTGGTCGCGCAGGCCGCCGGCAATGACTTCGTCACACGCGGCGATAATGGCATCCGCAATTTTTACATCGAGTTTGCCGGCATTCTTATTTGCCATAGCGGCTGCTTTTTTTATGTAGGCAAGGCTGGTGATGAGTTCCGGGTGCATCATTTTTCCGGTTATCGGGAAGTTCATTTTTGCACGCAGGGATTGCACCCCATAATACGCATCAACAGGGACTTCCAGGCTTCCAACGGAGTCAGACTCTATTCTTGTTTTCATTCTCAAAAACCTCTCATTCATTCTCGCCCCGAAGGGCGATTGGCATTCCTTCCAGAGACAAGGATACACCTCTGGTTTAGCACCGTAAAGGGGAGGAAGCCAATTAAAAAGAAAGATAGTTTTTGTCTTATCTTCTTTAAAAAAAGAAAGTTATTATTTAAATAACTTTTATTAGTTAATTTTTTATGATATAATAGCGATAAAGTAGCCATTATACTTAAATTTTGTGGCCCGCCTACGGCGACGGCCAATTCTATCATTCGCACTCCGCGTTCATGATAGAATCAGTAATCCCATAAGGAAAAACGAGAGAAAACATTCTTTGCAGGGCGTCTTTCAAAAAACCGGGAAATCGGCCTGTTTCTTTCAACCGAATTAGGTTTTATTGATGAGAACTGCATCAGGCGGAGGAATTTATAGGGGTGGCCAAACATGATGGATGGTATTGACAAGAAAATCATCTCTCTGATGGGGAAAAACGCGAGAATTCCTCTGAAGAAAATTGCGGAACAGGTGTTTTTATCAGCACCCGCTGTTTCCGCTAGGATTGAACGGCTCGAGCAGGCGGGGATTATCACTGGATACCGGGCGGTCATTGACCCGAGGAAACTCGGCTACCACATTGTTGCATTTGTCAATGTTGTGCTTGCACCTGAACGGCATCAGCCCTTTTATAATTTTGTCAAGAGCTGCTGCAATGTCGCGGAATGCTATCATGTGGCAGGGCCGTACTCCATGCTGCTGAAAGTTTGTTTCCCGGACACCCAGCAGCTCGACTCCTTTGTGGCAAAGGTACAGAAGTTCGGAAAGACACAGACACAAATTGTCTTTTCCGCAGTTGTGGAGCCCAGGGAGATGGAAACCTCTCTGGAAGGGCTTGAGGTGAAGAAATGATGCAGCAGGAAGAAAAACTCCGGCAAATCATAAATCATGCCGAACGTATCGTATTTTTTGGCGGGGCCGGGGTATCTACGGAAAGCGGAATCCCGGATTTTCGCAGTGAGGACGGACTCTACCGGCAAAAATACCGGGTACCTCCCGAGCAGATGTTGAGCCATTCTTTTTTTATGCGGCATCCCGAAGATTTTTTTGATTTTTACCGTGATAAGATGCTTTGCCTGGATGCAAAGCCCAATGCCGCGCACAAAAAGCTCGCCGAACTCGAACGGAGTGGCAGACTTACTGCTATCATTACCCAGAACATTGACGGGCTCCATCAGATGGCGGGGAGTAAGATGGTGCTTGAGCTGCACGGAAGCGTGCACCGCAACACCTGCATGAGATGCGGGGAGCATTACAGCGCGGAGGACGTTTTGCACAGTGCCGGGATTCCCCGCTGTGCCTGTGGGGGGATTATCAAGCCGGATGTCGTACTGTATGAGGAAAACCTCGATATGGCTGTTTTGGAGGAAGCGATTCGGCAAATCCGGGCGGCGGACGTGCTCCTTATCGGAGGCACCTCCCTGCAGGTTTATCCTGCAGCAGGGCTTATCCGGTACTTTCAGGGGAAGCATCTTGTGTTGATCAACAAATCCAGCACGCCGGCGGATAAGGATGCGGACCTGGTGGTCACAGGCAGCATCGGCGAGGTACTCTCCAAACTTTCAGCGGAATAAATCATGTTCTCCCGGATACGCTTTGTATCCGGGAGATTTTGGTTACGGCATACGGCAGGGATGACTCGAAACATGGCGGGTTATACCCGTAAAGTACCGTTTCACCTGAGACCGGGCGGCTGTTTTAGAAAACGGTGTTGTATTTGTCTAAAAACAGTGTATCTATCAACATATTTTTACCTCTTGCCCATACATCTACAGGCATTTCCACTGTTTTGCAATAGAAGGTTATCAAAAGGGCAGGAGATTTGAGACACTTCTATACAAGCGCGGGCGGGAAAAAATGCGGAAAAAGGGTAACGCTTCCTATGCTTGCTACGGATTTTTATGAGAACAGAATGGAGGGGAAACGATTGTATGTGGCGGAAGAAAACGGAGAATTTTTTAAGATTCCTGATCGTAAGGTGATTTCGTCTGCTTGATCAATAGAAACAGCCCCGGGGCGACGGTAGAGCAGAAGAAAGGACAAAAAAGAAAAAGCTAGAATGTCATTTGTCTGCAAATTTGCTGAAATTGGTAAAAAAAGATTGTGTTACGGCGTAAGATAGGCTACAATAAACGAAGTTACTCCCGATAGGGACGGAGGTTATTTTTTATAAGGAAACGCTGATTGTCCCGCTAGGTTAGCGGACATACTTTCCAAGAGAACGAAATCAATTTTTAAAGATAGGGAGCAGGTTTGAAATGGCGGAAAATCTGACAGCAAACGAAGGCAAAAACACGGTACGCGAAGTAAATGGGATTAAATATGCCAGACTTCCCATCAAGACCCATGTAATTTCGGACAAGGACAATATCCTGGAGGTCTGCAAGCAGTACGCGGGAGACCTTGTAGAAGAAAATGATATCTTTTTTGTGACGGAAAAGGCGGTTGCCTGCACACAAAAGCGTGCAATTCCGATGAAAGACATTCATCCACGCCCGCTCGCTAAATTCCTGTGCAAATTTGTCCTGAAAACCCCATATGGCATTGGCCTTGGCATCCCGGAAACAATGGAGATGGCTTTACAGGAATGCGGGACCATCCGTATCCTGTTCGCGGCGGCGATTTCCGCAGTCGGCAAGTTGTTTCGCAAGCGTGGATGGTTCTATAAGGTGGCAGGCTTTAAAGCGCGCGCCATCGACGGCCCGTGTGATTACACCCTCCCCCCTTATAATGAATATGTCGTGCTCGCCCCGGCTGAGCCTGACAAGGTTGCAAGGGACATATCCGGCGTGCTCGGCGTCAAGGCGCTTGTTACGGACATCAACGACCTCGAGGGGCAGATCCTGGGAACCTCGGAGGAATCCATTGACCGCGACCTGATGGTTGCGATATTAAAGGATAACCCCCTCGGCCAGTCCCATGAGCAGACACCAATGGGCATTATCCGGGTGGTAAACGAATAAGCTTCAAAGAAAGACTGCCGGAAAACCGGGTAACAGGTTTTCCGACGGGATGGATGGAATGTACCTCGTTTTATCCGTCCCGTCCGCAATTGAAAGGAGTGTTTTCCATGCTTTTCTCAAAGGACAACAGCGGGAATACCAATCAGGCGCCCGGCAAGAGGGTCTCTGTGCTGTGGCGGAGCGTCGTCGCCTGCGCGATGGTTTTATCTGGGTGCGCCTGTATGATTGTTTCGCTTATCTCCGCGAAAAGCGTCATGCTCCGAAACGAAAAGGAATAGGACTACATACCCTCTCCAGTTGCAATAACACTCCTGTGCCAAAAACACAGGGGTGTTTTTTTATAATAATTTTGGGTATGGCCCATACTTCCGACTGGGATCATACCGGGTTACGGCGTATTGGGCGGTCAAGCCGTTTGCATTGTTAAAAGCAGGGACTTTTTCAGCGTATTGCGTATACTAGGGCGGTGAGTTCCTCCGCAAGGCGGAAGAGAGAAGAGGAGGTGTTCGTGAAGGCGGAATCTGACAGATGGCGTCCGGTTGTTAATTTACTGGGATTTATTTGAGGATCTTTTCGGTTCCCTATAGCTATTATTTTAGTAACTAATGGGAATATTTTGAATTATTTTTTGAAAAACTGGTAATTTTCATTGCATTTTTGTCATTGAGTGATATTATATAGTTAAACCGTTTTGATGAAAGGATATGTAAAAAAATGATAAAAAAGGCCTTTTTTCATATATTTGAAACTCCATACCATAAGTATCTTTATGATGTTAATACTAATGAAATTCTTGCGATTAGCGAACAATTATATATGCATCTAAAAAAATATCTAAAGGAAGATCCCCAAATTACTAATGTTTCCTTTTCTTTACCTCCTGAACTACAAGATGAAATAATGCAACTGGAAAGTAATGGTTATCTAAAATCAAAACACCCACTGGTACTTGAAAATCCAGAAATAAAAAATATTGATTACCTAATGTCACATCATCTAAGGCATTTAATTCTCCAAGTAACGCAGCAATGCAATTTTCGATGCAGTTATTGTCCTTATACTATTGGAGACAATTGGACGCAAAGATCGCATAGTTCCACACGCATGGAGTGGAAAACAGCAAAAAAAGCTATCGACTTTTTTGCAGAACGTATAAGAGATACTTCGCTCCCGGTAATTGGATTTTACGGAGGAGAGCCTTTGCTGGAATTTGAATTAATAAAAAAAACTGTTTTATACGCCGAGGATAAAATGAAAGGAAAAAACGTGGTTTTTAATATGACTACGAATGTTACCTTAATGACGGAGGAGATAGCTAGATTTTTAACAGAAAAAAAATTTAATCTTCTTATCAGTTTGGACGGACCGGCAGAGATTCATGATCGAAGCAGAAGATTTGCAGTAGATGGAACGGGAACATTTCATGCTGTTATGGAAAAAGTGAAAAAATATTCCGAGACAATACCCGGATTCGCCAGACAATTGAGTTTTAACGCAGTCCTTGACCCTGAAAATGACCTGGCAAAGGTGATGAGGTTTTTCAGACAACCACTTTTTCAGCTTGGAACAGTAACTGTTGCAGATGTTGTTCCACCTAGAGGAACTAAATTGGTTTATACTCCCCAGTATATCCAGGAATCCAGAAAACAGGGATTACTTGCATTACTTGCAGTTAGTGGCGAAATAAAATCAGATAGCTTAGATACGATGGCTCGTAAACTATATGAGACGATTGTTTCAGAACAATTGCGATTTGTTCCAAGACAAGAACTCCAAGATAGCGCAATGCACGCGGGTCCGTGTATTCCGGGGATACATAAAACATTTATTACAGCTAACGGAGATATTTTGCCATGTGAGCAATGCAGTGAAACCTCTGACTGTATGAATCTTGGAAATGTATTTGAGGGTTTTAATCGTACGAGCGTTATTAATCTGATCAATAAAACTGCCAATAGCCAATTACCTTGCCGTGATTGTTGGGCAATATCTAATTGTACACTTTGTGCAGCACAGGTAGATGGTTATGATAATCGGTCACTTCAAGGCCAAAAATGCAGGTCTGTTCGTTTAGACGCCGATAGGAAGTTGAAAAAGTTGGCTGCTCTTCAAGAAGTAAAAGCCTTGGAAAGGGAGAGATTGAAATGAACTCTAAAAATGCCGTATTATTTCCTCTCACAGAAGAAGTAGTCCCGCTCCTTCGCTTTCGAAAAATGCTGAAACAGATGTCTGAAATTGAAATTGTCTCTACGGTATCACCTTACGGAATTTTAGCGGAAGGAAAAGATCCATCTCTATTGGACGAAGGGGAATCGGTTGGACTTGTAGCCCAAAATGATTTTTTAACAGCAATTTGTGATTGTGATTTGTTAATACTTCCAGATGTTTCTAAATGGATGGCAGGATCATATTTTTCGGATATTTTAGAGAATGTCATGTGCGCAATCCGGAACAAAATTGATATTTATTACCTCAAGCCGCTTCCTTCTCCTTTTCAGGAGTTTTTGGAGAAGTATGCGGAAATGTATTCTGTAAATAGTTATGTGGATAATATTTCTCATGGAAATTATTTACAGGAACAAAGAAAGCTGTTGCCTATTCAGACTCCGGTCGTTGCTGTTACATCCTTTGATGAGGAGTGTTCCAAACTTCAAGTTCAGCTTGGTGTTAAAAATGCACTGGAAGAACAGGGGCTAAAAGTTTCTTATATCAGTTCTAAGCCGTTTGGAGAACTCTTGGGGTTCCATTCGTTTCCTTCAAAAGCATTTTTACGGCAACTTGAAATTGATGATCAATGCAAGTTTCTCAATCATTATATATCCTCGATTGAGCAAATAGAGGATCCGGATATTATCTTAATCGGGATCCCGGGAGGGTTTACTCCTGTTGATGAGGAGTACTTAAACGGGTGTGGACTTCTTCACAGTCTTATTAGTTTTGCCGTAAATTTTGATTTTTTAATTTCTTTGATACCATGTTCCGGGTTGACCACGGAATATATTTTACATACCTGTAACAGGGCAAAGCAATTAATGAGCGGATATCCGGATATGTTGGGGCTATCGCATATAAAAATTGATCCAACGGTTTTTGCAGATCAACATCTTGTCAATGAAAAGGATATCTACGATCAAACTAAAATCCAAAGCATGATTACAGAGTACCAGCAAAAAGGGATTCTTGTTTATGACGCTGCAAGTTCTGAATTTTATAAAAAAGCCGCAGAACAGATTATCACAAAACTAACGTAACGACTTATAGAGGGGTATCAATATGGTAGAAATACTGGAAGTTCAAAATTGGATTGAGGAAATTGTGCATAAACGGTTTGGAAAATCATTAGAAGATTTGTCTGAAGTAGAACTATTTTATCTTTATTATGAGATAAAGTTGACCTACGGGGTCACACTGACAAAAAAAGACATTGACGCACTTAGCTTTACTTCTTCGGACGAACTTGCCG
The DNA here is from genome assembly GCA_900543705.1 of uncultured Oscillospiraceae bacterium. Classification (GTDB taxonomy): domain Bacteria; phylum Bacillota; class Clostridia; order Oscillospirales; family Ruminococcaceae; genus Pseudoruminococcus_B. The sequence continues at coordinate 3,931 of UQSL01000007.1, read as the reverse complement.
CCGTCATTGCAGCAAAGCGATAAGTAACCGTGAGTATAACAGCAGCCTTTGGGAAGACAGGAGGAATAAAGAATGAAAAAATTACATAGAATATCCCGAAACTTGACTCGAGACACAATGCAGATATATTGTATTTGCGACCCCAGTTACTGCAACTGTGGATTGATTGGTACAGAATATGAACGTAGTCAAGCTGTGATTTATGAGAACAGAGCCCTTGCGAACCAGGCGCTCCTCCACCCTGGGAAATAAAACGGGCGCCTGTAGGAAACTGAAACTTAATAGCCGGTAGCGTAACCCAAAGGCTGCTGTTATCAATTTTTAAAGACAAAGAAAGAGGTGTCATTGACATGAAACGGCGGATTGCTTCTCTCCTTTTTTCTGTGGCTATGGTATTGGGCCTGCTTTGCGGATGTGATTCCGAGGGCGGGGGGGAAAGCTCCTCCGGGAACTCCTCATCTTCTCCCTCATCATCAGCCGACTCTGTCGGGGACGTCAGCACGGAGCGGGCGACCCTGACGGTGTATCTCAACACAGCAATTGGAAACAACGCTCCTCTGGTGGAGGCGTATAACCGGAATGCGAAAGATGAGGACAGGGTAAAAATTGTGGAGTTTTCGGATGACGAAACCATGGCCAAGCAGATAGCCACCGAAGTGCTGGCGGGGAAGGGGCCGGATATCTTTTTGTATAATTCTCGGGAACTGCCGCAGTACCTTTCCTATGCGAAAAAAGGGGTATTTACAGCGCTGGATCCGCTGATGGAGCAAAACGGGTTTTCTACAAAGGATTACAACGAGGACGCGCTGGCCTATGGGAACGTGGAGGGAACCCAGCGCTTTTTCCCGCTGGGGATATCTCTTCCCATCGTCACCACGCTGAAGTCGGTTGCGGAGAAATACAAGCTGGATGAGATCGGCAAAAAGTTGAGCTACCAGAATTATTATGACCTGCTGGAGCCGACCGGGACGCTGGGCGAGGTGTACTGGTTTGATTCTGGAGTCCATAACTTGTTATTACCGGCAGTTCCCTACTTCATAGACGAGGAAAAAAAGGAGAGCCACTTTGACAGTGAGGAGTTTCGCAAGGCCATACAGGATTATCAGCGGGTCGCAGAGGCCGAGGGAGGGGAAAATGGTTTTTTTTCTCAAAAAAAAATGATGAGCAATTATACCGCAATGACGGATGGGCTGTTTCTGCTTGAAAACTACTATTATTCCGACGCGCCGGGTCTTCGTTTGCAGGTGGAGCAGGCAAAGAACCGCAAGGAAATCAAAGACGGGGATTGTGTCCAGTACTATGTAATGCACGATTTTGGAAGCGAAACGGAGTATAGCGCCTACGTTCAGCAGATGGTGGCCATCAACGACAACTGCAAGGAAAAAGAAAAGGCATGGAAATTCCTTGAGTTCGCACTTTCCGTCAATACGCAGAGTTCCATGGGGGGTAGTAGGTTAATTTGGGGCAACCCGGTGAACAAACAGGCGCTGGAGTCCGATCGGGAGATCTGGCTGCAGTCAATCGGCAAAGACCGGGAACTGAAAAAATTCATAGAGGATTATTATAAGGCGCTGGAAAAGGCCAATCACTACGGCGATTATGCCTATAACATGGAGTATGATAACGAGGTATTTAAACCGCTCCTGCAGTCTTATCTCGATGGCAAGTTGACGTTGGATCAATTCTGCCGGGATTTGGACAACAAAACGGGAATCTATCTGAAGGAGACTGTCTAAGAGATGAAACAGGGTTCCGGTATGCGGGGGGGGACGCGGGCCCCAATTTCGAATTCACCTACATAAATAAGGACGGACAGCCACGGCTGTCCGTCCTTTTTTAAGATGATTAAAACTCGGTCTTTTCGCCGATATACTCCACGAGCTTATCAATGGCGATACGATCCTGCTGCATGCTGTCGCGGTCACGGACGGTGACGCAGCCGTCGGTTTCACTGTCAAAGTCATAGGTGATGCAAAACGGCGTGCCGATTTCATCCTGACGGCGGTAGCGCTTGCCAATGGAGCCCGCCTCATCATACTCCACCATAAAGTGCTTGGAGAGCATGGTGTATATCTCTTGCGCCTTGGCGCTGAGCTTTTTGGAAAGCGGGAGGATAGCGGCTTTAAACGGAGCAAGGGCCGGATGGAGATGGAGGACGACACGCGTGTCGTTTTTCTCAGCATCCACAACCTCCTCGTCATAGGCGTCACAGAGGAATGCGAGTGCCACACGGTCGCAGCCAAGGGAGGGCTCCACCACATAGGGAAGGTAGCGCTCATTGGTCTCCGGGTCGAAGTAGGTCAAATCCTTACCCGAATGCTCCTGATGGCGTCTGAGGTCATAGTCGGTACGGTCCGCAATGCCCCAGAGTTCACCCCAGCCGAACGGGAAAAGGAATTCGATATCCGTCGTCGCCTTGGAGTAGAAGGAGAGCTCTTCCTTTTCATGATCACGCAGGCGCATGTTTTCTTCCCTCATGCCAAGTCCGGTGAGCCAGTCGCGGCAGAATCCGCGCCAGTACTCAAACCACTCAAGGTCGGTGTCCGGCTTGCAGAAAAATTCCAGCTCCATTTGCTCGAATTCACGGGTACGGAAGGTGAAGTTACCCGGGGTAATCTCATTGCGGAAGGATTTCCCGATTTGGCAGACGCCAAACGGAACCTTTTTGCGGGTAGTTCGCTGGACGTTGAGAAAGTTGACAAAGATTCCCTGTGCGGTTTCCGGGCGCAGATAAAGTTCGTTCTTTGCATCCTCCGTGACTCCCTGGAAGGTCTTAAACATCAGGTTGAACTTACGGATCTCCGTGAAATTGGTACTGCCGCAATCCGGGCATTTGACGCCGTTTTCTTTGATGAACTCCATCATTTTTTCGTTGCTCCAGCCGTCTGCCGGTTCACCGGTAAAGTTCTCAATCAGCTTATCCGCACGGTGGCGGCTCTTGCAGTCGCGGCAGTCCATCAATGGGTCGGAAAATCCGCCGACATGGCCGGATGCTACCCAGACTTCCGGATTCATTAAGATAGCAGAATCAAGCCCGACATTATAAGGGGATTCCTGGACGAATTTTTTCATCCAAGCACGTTTTACGTTGTTTTTGAATTCCACGCCGAGCGGGCCATAGTCCCAGGAATTGGACAGGCCGCCGTAAATTTCAGAGCCTGCATAGATATATCCTCTTCCCTTACACAGGGCAACAATTTTTTCCATGGTTTTTTCTGAGTTTTTTAACATATTTGACCCTCCTGCTGTAGTTGCCGCGGCGCGGTTCTTTGTTTTCCAAAATGAAAATTGCCGTCTGGCACATAAAGAGATGCATACCGGCCGGACCAGCCGATAATATAGAAAATCAGTACCTACAGTTTAAGGAAAAAATGGGATAAAGTCAAGGAAAACTAAGACTTTGGACCCTAAACCGGAAAGACAGACAAAAAAAGAACGAAAAGCCGCCGGAATCCGGTCGGTTTCTTTGGAAAGGGGGGAATTCTATAAGCCGTTGCCGGATAAGCCCTTGCCAATTCAGAGCAGAAGGCAGGGAGTCCATTTTAGATGAGATCTTGTCAAAAAGAGGGTTAAAATGGTATAGGACTTTTTTAACAATTTATCTCTCAGCTTCCTGTGCAATCGGTTGACAAGTTAAAACGGATAAGATATAATAATAAAGCTTCATTGTTCAGTTGAAGCGGGAGTCCGAGGTGTAACTCAGTTTGGTAGAGTGCTTGGTTTGGGACCAAGATGCCGCAGGTTCGAGTCCTGTCACCTCGACCACATTTGCGGTGGTGTGAACTCTGCGCTGGCCGGATGTGCTTTTGTATGAAAAAAAGTGTGGGATTTCCCTTGACAAATTGGACAGGGGTTGTTATAATAATCCTCGTCGCTTGCGCTGGTGTAGCTCAGCTGGTAGAGCAGCTGATTTGTAATCAGCAGGTCGGGG
>UQSL01000006.1 GCA_900543705.1 uncultured Oscillospiraceae bacterium | reverse complement strand
CCGGCCGTTCGGTTATCGTCGTCGGCCCGGAGCTGAAGATGTACCAGTGCGGCCTCCCCAAAGAGATGGCTCTCGAGCTGTTTAAGCCCTTTGTCATGAAACGTCTGGTCGAAACCGGCAAGGCGGGCAATATCAAGAGCGCCCGCAAAATGGTAGACCGCGCGAAAGACGAGGTCTGGGATGCGCTCGAAATCGTCATCAAGGACCACCCGGTTCTTTTAAACCGTGCGCCGACCCTCCACAGACTGGGTATCCAGGCATTTGAGCCGGTGCTCGTCGAGGGCAGAGCGCTCAAGCTCCACCCGCTCGTCTGTACGGCATACAACGCAGACTTCGACGGTGATCAGATGGCTGTCCACGTCCCTCTGTCCGCAGAGGCGCAGGCGGAGGCGAGATTCCTCATGCTTGCGGCAAACAACCTGCTTAAACCGTCTGACGGACGACCAGTTGCAGTCCCGACCCAGGATATGATTCTCGGTTCCTATTACCTGACCCTGGTTAAAGAAGGGGAGCCGGGTGAAGGCAAGGTATTCCGTGATGTCAACGAGGCGCTCATGGCCTACCAGGAAGGTGTTGTCGGCCTGCATGCCCCGATTCGCGTGCGTGTCTCCAAGGAAATCGGCGGACATAAGATTACCAAGCTCATCGACGCGACCGTCGGCCGTCTGATTTTCAATACCCCAATCCCGCAGGATCTGGGTTATGTGGACCGGCAGAATTCCGATACCGCCCTTGACCTCGAGGTGGCATTCCTCGTCGGCAAAAAGCAGCTCGGGAACATCATTGACCGCTGCATCAAGGTGCATGGAACGACCAGAACCTCAGAAATCCTGGATGAAATCAAAGCCCAGGGCTATAAATATTCCACCAAAGGTGCGATCACCGTCTCTGTCGCGGATGCGGTTATCCCCCCGCAGAAAAAAGAACTCCTTGATGAAGCGGAAAGTCAGATCGACAAGGTTACCAAACAGTACCGCAGAGGCCTTATCTCTGACGAAGAGCGTTACAACGCGGTTATCAAGACCTGGAATGAGACGACCGATAAAGTTGCCGACGCTTTGAAAGATAACCTCGGCCAATACAACCCGATTTTCATGATGGCGGACTCCGGCGCCCGTGGTTCCATGAACCAGATTCGCCAGCTCGCCGGCATGCGCGGTTTGATTGCAAACACCTCCGGACGTGCGATTGAGATTCCGATTCGCTCCAACTACCGGGAAGGTTTGAATATTCTGGAATATTTCATTTCCTCCCGTGGTGCGAGAAAGGGCCTTGCCGATACCGCACTTCGTACGGCGGACTCCGGTTATCTGACCCGCCGCCTGGTCGATGTTTCCCAGGATGTTATTATCCGCCAGGATGACTGCGGCACCCACGAGGGCATCTACGTCTACGATATCAAGGACGGTAACGAGATGATTGAGGATCTACAGGAGCGGCTGGTCGGACGCTATCCGGCAGAGGATATCATCGACCCGCAGACCGGAGAGATTCTGGTCAATCATGAAAAGATGATGACCGATGTTGATGCCGCCAAGGTCGTCAAAGCCGGCATCAAGAAAGTAAAAATCCGCTCGATTCTCACCTGTGCTTCCAAGCAGGGTATCTGTGCACACTGCTATGGCGCAAACCTGGCAAACGGAAAATCCGCCGCCATCGGCGAGGCTGTCGGCATCATCGCCGCACAGTCCATCGGCGAGCCTGGCACCCAGCTTACCATGCGTACTTTCCATACAGGCGGTATCGCAAACGCCGAGGATATCACACAGGGTCTGCCACGTGTTGAAGAACTGTTCGAAGGCAGAAAACCGAAGCACCTTGCCATAATCAGTGAGATTGGCGGTGAAGTCCGCATTGAGGAAATTAAGAAAAACCGCCATGCGGTTGTCTTTAATAAGGAGACCGGCGAGGAAGCAAGCTATCTGATCCCTTACGGCTCCAGGCTCAAAGTCTCAGACGGCGACGTCATCGAGGCGGGCGACCTCATCACCGAGGGCTCCGTCAATCCGCATGATGTGCTCGCCATCAAGGGCGCGGAAGCCGTTCAGGATTACCTGATTCAGGAAGTCCAGAGAGTCTACCGGATGCAGGGTGTTGACGTTAACGACAAACACATTGAAGTTATCGTCCGCCAGATGATGCGCAAAGTCCGTGTGGACGATGCAGGCGACACTACGCTACTCGGCGGCTCGATGATTGACAAGAGCGAATTTACGAGCGCCAACGAGGAAATCGAGGCGAGAATCGCGGCAGGGGAGACCGAGCTTCGTCCGGCAACCTGTGTTCCCGTTCTCCTTGGTATCACAAAAGCTTCACTGGCGACCGACTCCTTCCTCTCCGCCGCTTCCTTCCAGGAGACCACGAGAGTGCTCACCGACGCAGCTATTAAGGGTAAGGTCGACCCGCTGCTTGGCTTGAAGGAGAACGTCATCATCGGCAAACTGGTTCCGGCCGGAACCGGCATGGCATGCTACCGCGATGTAGAGGTGCTGGAAGAAAACAATTCTCCCGACGAAGTATTGACAAACAGTGTGGAATAATGATAAAATATATAATTGTGTGTAAGACACAAAATTGTGATGTGAAAAGTGGGCTTTTTCACTAAAGCTCCACTTCCACATAAAGAAATTTTTAGTGAGGAGGTGCAATATGCCAACCTTTAACCAGCTAGTTCGTAAGGGCAGACAGGATGTAGAGAAGAAATCCGGTGCACCTGCGCTTCAGAGAGGATACAACTCCAAGAAACGCGAATACACCGACCACAACTCTCCACAAAAACGCGGCGTCTGCACAGCAGTCCGTACCATGACTCCGAAAAAGCCGAACTCCGCTCTTCGTAAAATTGCCAGAGTGAAGCTCACCAACGGTATCGAGGTCACTGCGTACATCCCGGGTATCGGACACAACCTGCAGGAGCATAGCGTTGTCCTGATCCGTGGCGGACGTGTAAAGGATCTTCCTGGTACACGTTACCATATCATCCGTGGAACTCTTGATGCACAGGGTGTAGCCAAGAGAATGCAAGCCCGTTCCAAATACGGTGCGAAACGTCCGAAGGCTGGTGCATCAAAGTAATCAAAGCCCCATAGTAGCGTAATACGCTGCCGATGAGCGGCTATCTATATACGTTTTAGATAGGCCTTTCATTGGCGAACGGGAGTTTTGGAACTTTCGAGTACCGAAGATATCATTTATGTGAAGGAGGGAAGCGAAGTGCCAAGAAGAGGTCGTATCGCAAAAAGAGACGTACTGCCGGATCCGTTGTACAATTCCAAGCTTGTGACCCGTCTTATCAACAACATCATGTATGATGGAAAGAAAGGCGTCGCACAGAAGATTGTTTACGGTGCATTCGACATCGTCCATGAAAAAACCGGAAAAGAGGCCCTTGAAGTATTCCAGGAGGCTATGGAGAACATCATGCCGGTTCTGGAGGTCAAAGCCCGCCGTGTTGGTGGCGCCACCTATCAGGTCCCGATGGAAGTCCGTCCGGAAAGAAGACAGACTTTGGGTCTGCGCTGGATCACAACTTATTCCCGCAACCGTTCTGAGAAGACCATGAAAGAGAGACTCGCAGGAGAAATCCTCGATGCTGTCAATGGCAATGGCGGTGCAGTGAAGAAACGGGAAGATACCCACAAAATGGCAGAGGCAAACAAGGCTTTTGCACATTACAGATGGTAGTTGTTTTTGCGTGTTGTGTATATGTCTGTGAATAACGGACAAACATGTTGTTAAATAGAAGTGCAGGGCGCCCTGCGGCTTTTTATAAAAGGCTGCAGCCGCCTTGCTCCTTAATTTATTTGCTATCGATTAACAAGGAGGACAATATGCCAAGAGAAATCCCACTCGAGCTTACTCGTAATATTGGCATTATGGCCCACATTGACGCCGGTAAGACCACTGCAACTGAGCGTATCCTGTACTACACAGGTCGTACTCATAAGATTGGTGATACCCACGAAGGTACGGCTACAATGGACTGGATGGAGCAGGAGCAGGAAAGAGGTATTACCATCACCTCCGCTGCTACTACTGCATTCTGGAAAGGTCATCGTATCAACATCATTGATACGCCGGGACACGTTGACTTCACCGTTGAAGTCGAGCGTTCTCTGCGCGTACTTGACGGCTCTGTCACTGTCTTCTGTGCAAAGGGCGGCGTTGAGCCTCAGTCTGAAACCGTTTGGCGTCAGGCTGACAAATATCATGTACCGCGTATGGCTTTTGTCAACAAGATGGACATCATGGGCGCAGATTTCTATAATGTCATTTCCATGATGCATGACAGACTGAAATGCAATGCTGTTCCTCTGCAGCTGCCAATCGGCGCAGAGGACACTTTCGTCGGCGTCATTGATCTTGTTGAGATGCATGCAATTATTTATCACAACGATCTCGGAACCGATTTTACGATTGAAGAGATCCCTGCGGATATGAAAGACAAAGCAGATGAGTACCATGCCCAGCTGATGGAAGCGGTTGCGGAACTCGACGAGGAACTGATGATGAAGTACCTTGAGGGGGAAGAGCTCACTGTGGAGGAAATTAAGAAGGCAATCAGAAAAGGTACAATCTCCAATGATTTTGTCCCTGTTCTCTGCGGTACCGCATACCGCAACAAGGGCGTTCAGCCGTTGCTCGACGCCATTGTTGACTTCATGCCTTCTCCGGTCGATGTCGACCATATTACCGGTATTAATCCGGAAACCGGTGAGGAAGAAGTCAGGCCTTCTGACGACTCCCATCCGTTTGCAGCACTTGCATTCAAAATTGCAACCGACCCGTATGTCGGAAAGCTCTGCTTCTTCCGCGTCTATTCCGGTTCTGTCGACGCGGGAACTACCGTTTACAACTCAAACAAGGACAACAACGAGAGAATCGGCCGTATCCTTCAGATGCACGCAAACCACAGACAGGATATCGAAACCTGCTATGCAGGCGATATCGCTGCGGCTGTCGGCCTGAAGAACACCACGACCGGCGACACCCTCTGCGACCCGAAGGCTCCGATTATCCTCGAGTCTATGGAGTTCCCAGAGCCTGTAATTCGTGTAGCAATCGAGCCGAAAACCAAGGCCGGACAGGAAAAGATGGGCATCGCGCTCTCCAAACTGGCGGAAGAGGATCCGACCTTTAGGACCTACACCGATGAGGAAACCGGCCAGACGATCATTGCCGGCATGGGCGAACTTCACCTGGAAATCATCGTTGACCGACTCCTTCGTGAGTTCAAGGTCGAGGCAAATGTCGGTAAACCTCAGGTTTCCTATAAAGAGACCATTAAGGGCGATGCAGACGTCGATATGAAATATGCAAGACAGTCGGGTGGGCGCGGCCAGTATGGTCATGTTAAAATCCGCGTGTTCCCGAACGAGAGCGGCAAGGGCTATGAGTTCAAAAACGCGATCGTCGGCGGTGCTATCCCGAAAGAGTATATCCCTGCAGTCGACGCAGGTATCCAGGGCGCTTTGCAGACCGGCATCCTCGCTGGCTATCCGGTTGTCGACGTCAAAGTCGAGCTTTACGACGGATCTTATCATGAAGTCGACTCCTCTGAGATGGCATTTAAGATTGCTGGTTCCATGGCAATCAAAGAAGCCCTCAGAAAAGCAGGGTCCATTATTCTTGAGCCGATTATGAAAGTCGTTGTCATCACTCCGGAAGATTACATGGGTGATGTTATCGGTGACCTCAACTCCCGCCGCGGCCAGATCCAGGGTATGGAGCCGAGAAATGGCAGTGAGGAAATTACCGCCATGGTTCCGCTGTCTGAGATGTTCGGTTATGCAACCGATCTTCGTTCCAGAACACAGGGACGCGGCCAGTACTCTATGGAGCCGAGCCACTACATTGAGGTTCCGAAGTCCATTGCAGAGTCCATTATGTCTGCAAGGGCAAAAAATGACTGATTTTAGGCCTAAAAACCTTGAATTTTAAAACAATACTTGCTACAATACAGTAAGTGAGTCCTAAGCTTATTTAGATTAAGGGAGGAACAGTAAAATGGCAAAGGCTAAATTCGAACGTACCAAGCCACACGTTAACATTGGTACCATTGGTCACGTTGACCACGGCAAAACCACTCTGACTGCAGCTATCACCAAGACTCTGGCTCTCAAAGGCCAGGCTCAGTACGAAGCATATGATATGATCGATAAGGCTCCGGAAGAGAGAGAGCGTGGAATCACAATCAACACCGCACATGTTGAGTATGAGACCGACAATCGTCACTATGCACATGTTGACTGCCCGGGACATGCTGACTATGTAAAGAACATGATCACTGGTGCTGCTCAGATGGACGGTGCGATCCTGGTTGTCTCTGCTGCTGACGGCCCGATGCCGCAGACCCGTGAGCACATCCTGCTCTCCCGTCAGGTCGGTGTTCCGTATATCGTTGTTTTCATGAACAAAGCGGACCAGGTCGACGATCCTGAGCTGCTTGAGCTCGTCGAGATGGAAATCCGTGAGCTCCTCACGGAATATGAGTTCCCTGGCGATGATATTCCTATCATCAAAGGCTCTGCTCTCCAGGCTCTGGAAGCTCCAGACGATTTGAACGATCCGGCTTACAAACCAATCCTTGAGCTCATGGACGCTGTTGACAGCTACATTCCGACTCCGGAGCGTAAAGCTGACCTGCCGTTCCTGATGCCTGTAGAGGATGTCTTCACCATTACCGGCCGTGGCACCGTTGCTACCGGTAGAGTTGAGCGTGGACAGCTCAATACCTCTGATGAGGTTGAGATCGTTGGTCTTTCTGATGAGAAGAAGAAGACCGTCGTTACCGGTATCGAGATGTTCCGTAAGGTCCTCGACTATGCTGAGGCTGGCGACAACATCGGTGCTCTGCTCCGTGGTATCCAGCGTACAGAGATCGAGCGTGGACAGGTTCTTTGCAAACCCGGTTCCATCCATCCGCACACCAAATTCCATGGTTCTGTCTACGTTCTGAAGAAGGAAGAGGGCGGCCGTCATACTCCGTTCTTCAACAACTACAGACCACAGTTCTATTTCAGAACTACGGACGTTACCGGCGTTATCACTCTGCCGGAGGGCGTTGAAATGTGCATGCCTGGCGATAACGTAGAGATGGACGTTGAGCTCATCACTCCGATCGCGATCGAGGAAGGCCTCCGTTTCGCTATCCGTGAGGGTGGCCGTACCGTTGGTTCCGGCGTCGTTACCAAGATCAACGAGTAATTTCTGTCTAACAGAACTACAAAGATCAGGGAGATTTCTCCCTGATCTTTGTTATGTGATATGATAATCTCTGGCTGTACCACTGGGGGAATATTCTGTCGAAAAGGCTGTTACCTTAAGTACAGGGCAAAGTAGTAAAAAACGATAGCCGGGATTATGTTTTTTATGATGTATGTGGTGAAACAGATTTTGAAGCCTATCCCTCGGCAGATATAAGCAATCCTGATTACAGCTGTGAAATCTGGGTTGCAGTGGAAAATCAAATAACCGAAGGAAAACAGGAGAAGCGCTTATCAGCGTTTCTCCTGTTTTTTGTCACCGGAAATGGGCAAGCTTTTAATTCCCAAGAGCCCGATGTTCCATAATTTTTGTTGGGAAAAAATCGGTGTATATCTGTTGTTCAAATCAGATTTAAAGCGGAATTTGAGGGCTGCGCCGGCATGCTTTGCCTGGGAGGAAGTGATTCCATCCGGGTAAATGCACGGCTGAAACTCTCCGGCGTATCGTAACCATACTTCATGGCGGCGTTAATCACCCGGATTCCGGAGGATGCGAGCTCGTTTCCGGCAAGAGAGGGCCGCCACATGCGGATATAGTCGCCCAGTGTAAAGTCACATACAATACTGAACACTCGCTGAAAATGAAAGCTTGACAAATAGGCCTGCTTTGCTACTTTCTCATAATCGATGGGTTCGGTAATATGTTCCTCTACATAATCTATGGCCCGCTGAAGGCCTTTCATCCAATCATCGCTTTGCTCCTTTGCGTAACTATGATAGAGGAAAAAACGTCTGCATTCCTGATAGTGTGCGCTTCGATGTTACGCATTCCTTTGCCTTTATGGGAGAGAAAAAAGGGCCGTCAGAGACGGCCCTTCCAAGTTTTAACTTAATTATTTCACGGCGTCCAGAAGAGCTTGGGTGCGGTCGGTTCGCTCCCATTTCACCAACAACTCTTCTCGTCCCATGTGGCCGTAAGCTGCGAGCTTCTGATAAATCGGGCGGCGCAGATCGAGTTCTCGGATGATGGCCGAGGGGCGCAGGTCAAATACTCTGTTCACAGCCGCAGCAAGAGTATCATCGGAAACTGTCCCGGTTCCAAAGGTGTTGACATAGACCGAAACCGGGCGGGCTACGCCGATGGCATAGGCGAGCTGGACTTCACATTTTTTTGCAAGCCCCGCCGCGACAATGTTCTTGGCAACATATCGCGCCGCATAAGCTGCAGAACGGTCGACCTTGGAGGGATCTTTGCCGGAGAACGCGCCGCCACCGTGACTGGCAGCTCCGCCGTAGGTATCCACGATGATTTTGCGTCCGGTCAGTCCGCTGTCTCCCTGAGGTCCGCCGACAACGAAACGGCCTGTCGGGTTGACATAAATCTTGGTATTCTCATCCATCATGTTGGCGTCAATGGTCGGGTTGATGACATGTTCAATGATATCCTTGCGAATCGTCTCCAGGGGGACTTCTGCACTATGCTGGGTGGAGATGACAATCGTATCCACGCGGACGGGTTTGTCGTCCTCGTATTCAATAGTCACTTGGCTTTTGCCATCCGGACGCAGATAGTCAAGGAGGCCATTTTTGCGCACTTCGGTCAGGCGTTTTGCCAGTTTGTGAGCCAGGGAGATTGGCAGCGGCATGAGCTCCGGCGTCTCGTCGCAGGCAAAACCGAACATCATGCCTTGGTCGCCGGCGCCCTGATCGTTTTCATCGCTGTCGAGGCCCTCTTTGACTTCCAGGGCCTTGTCGACTCCCATTGCAATATCCGGGGACTGCTCGTCAATTGAGGTGATAACCGCGCAGGTATCGCAGTCAAAGCCGAATTTTGCACGATCATAGCCGATTTCACGGATAACGTTGCGTGCGACCTTCGGGATATCCACATAGCATTTTGTGGTGATTTCTCCCATAATGTTGACAAGGCCGGTGGTAACAGTGGTCTCACAGGCAACACGGGCATTCGGGTCCTGTGCAATGATGGCGTCCAGGACAGCGTCCGAAATCTGGTCGCAGATTTTATCAGGATGTCCTTCGGTGACAGACTCAGAGGTGAAAAAACGTTTCATGGAATCTTCCTTTCTTTTTATAAACTTGGCTAGGCAAAAAGAAAAGCGTCTCGAAAACGAGACGCTTTGATGACTGCTCAAAATTCCTCATCTCTCGTTTTACCGCTGGAATTAGCACCTTGTCGTCTGACAGGTTGCCGGGTTTCAAAGGGCCAGTCCCTCCACCACTCTTGATAAGGTATTCAATTATGCTTTTATTATATCGGGTAATTTTGTTCCTGTCAACGACAAATTTTAATATTTTGCGGTATGATGTCCGAAAAACGGCGTTTTTTCGAGCCCCTTGTACAAAAGGGCGGCAAAGACAGAGTTTACAGCCATCTTGATGAGATTAAAGGGGATGATGAACGGCCAGAGGAGCTCCATGACAGCCTGTGTCGGTACGGACATAAAAAGAGGAGTAATGAAGATGTTGGCGACTCCCATCACCGCTGCCGTACAGAGTGTCCCGCACGCGAGAGCTCCGATCATCCCTTTGAGGGTTTTCCACTTGGAATGGATAAGCCCGGCGATGAGGACATAACACCCGGTTGCGATGATGTGCATGATGATGCCGTAGACACCGCTTTGCGCACTCACCGTGACGCCCTGGATCACCGAAGTGATGACAGTCAGTAAAAAGCCGCTGAGTGGGCCGTAAAGAAAAGTGGCGAAAATGATGGGGATGTCCGCCGGATCATATTCCAAAAAGGCGGTTGCCGGGAAGATGGGAAAATGAATCATCCAGACGAGGACGATCGAGATGGCGACGAGCAGTCCCATGGTAGTGAGCTTACGGGTGGTTGACGATGTGTTCATGTTTGTACCTCCATATGAGGTCTGTACCAAGGAAAAATAAAGACGCCCATGAAATGAAATTTCATTTCATGGGCGTAACCGCGTTTTATGGAAGTCAAAAGAACTCCATAATCCGTTTCTCTCATCCGGACTATACCGTCGGTCGTGGAATTTCACCACATCGGCATGCGTGGACGCATGTTCGCGGACTAAAAAGCGTATTTGCCTTATCACCGCCGGTGAGGAATTGCACCTCGCCCTGAAACAGACACTGAAATTATCCTTATTATAATTCCCCGTTACTTTTCTGTCAAGGGATTTTTTGGATAAATCCGGAGTGTGAGAAAGCGCGGTTGATTTCCCATCATGTACTGAGTCGGTACGGCAGGCATGCGGCTTTGTGAATTTAGAAACAGGGGGAAAGCGGATGATCTGCTTGTGGAGAAACATAAGCTACCGGTTATAAAAGTGGAAGTCGCAATCGTTTGCGCCTGTGCCCAAGGTCCCGGTACGTAAAAAGCGGATCTTCGGCAGCAGGCCAGAAAAGGAAATGTCGTCGTTTTCACAATATACGCAGCAAAGCTCCGGACAGCCGTGCTTTTGCGACAGCTCCCAGTAGATACACTTGCGGAGGTTAAAATGGATTTCCTTTGCGCTGCACTGTACCCACTGGGTTTCCCAACCTTCATCGGGGAAGTTCTTTTTCATAAACCTTTTGACACCCATTCGGTAAATGGGATAGGCAAAGGGAAGCTTCGCCAGTTTTTGCATCTTCCCCTTTTTGATCAGGGCGGCCTTGTGGGTCTCCCTTTTCACGAGGATAAGCGCCTCGTCCTGCGTAATACCGCGATTGCGCAGAGTTTTATAGTACGCCATGGGGGGATACAGCTTTTGCTGCAAATGCTCCTTGATGACGTCGCTGCCGCGATAATCCGCCTGCTCCAATAGTTCCCGGTATTGTTCCGCTGTCTGCTGAAAGATTTCGGTTCCCTCTTGTTCTCCAAATTCCTGTATACAGTCTTCCTGTAAGAAAGAGAGTGCTGTCTTATCAATCGTCATCGTTTTGTGCCTCCGCTATTTTCCGAAATACGTCGGACGCGTGTTTTTCCAAAACATCCGCCTTTGTCACAGCGATCCCCCATTTTTCATCTCCCAGAACAATCATGGTGTCGCCTGCTTTGATCTGGAAGACCTCTCTCGCCTCTTTTGGAATGACGATTTGCCCGCGTTCCCCAACTTTCACCGTTCCAAAGATATAGTGCCCTTCCGGTATTTTCATGGTTTGGCCTCCTGCCCTATAATACATATAAGTATGAAATTCATATTTGTATGTATTATAGGATGGACGGTAAAGAAAGTCAAGAGGGGATTACGTCTCATCAAGTGGTACTTTTAGAGGCTTTCCGCCAAAAGGGTGCAGGAGTGTGACGGAGGGCTTTTTCCCGGCATAGAATATTTTGAGGTGAGTTTGTATGCTGATGTACATAGTGTTTATCCTGCTCAGTTTTGCTGCGGCACTTCTCATTGTGTTTTTGTGGGAAAAATCCTGGACGGTCCTTCCTCCCGCCAAATCCAACTGTGTCGTACTCTACCCGGTGAAAGGGCACCGGGAGGATGTGGAATACCTGCTGCGCGCCCTGCTGAAAAAAGCGGATTCCGGAGGAAGCCGCCATATTCGCATCATTGTTGTCGACTGCGGGATGGATGAGGAGACGCGCCGTATCTGTTCGCTTTTCCTTAAGGACCGGCCGGAAATCGAGTTATGCGAAGCCAAGGAATTGACCAATCTGATATCACAGAACGTGTGATTGAAAAAAGCCGCCGTTTGTATTATACTAAATAGTGGTTGTAAAAGGATGAGGAGAAACAGGTTTCATGGAACAGACAAAGGAAATCGTCTCCATCGAAGGCTCGGTGGAAAACATTATCTATAAAAATGAAGAAAGCGGCTTTACCGTGGTGGAGCTTGGTTACCAGGGGGATCTGTTGACCGCGGTTGGAGAACTGTATGGCATTGCGGAGGGCGAGGAGGTAAAACTCAGCGGCTATTTTACCTCCCATCCGCAGTACGGACACCAGTTCAAAGCGCTCACCTGTGAGCGCAGTCTCCCCGCCACCGCAAACGCGATATTAAAGTATCTTTCCTCCGGCGCACTTAAAGGGGTCGGGCCGGTCACGGCCCGGCGGCTCGTTGAGCGTTTCGGCGATGATACACTCACGGTCATTGAAAACGAACCGGAGCGCCTGACCGAGGTGCGCGGCATCACCAACCGGCGTGCTGAGCAGATACGGGAGGAATTCAATAAGATTTTCGGCGTGCGCGCGGTCATGTCCTTTATGGCACAGTTTCAAATTCTCCCCATCTACTCCATTCGGGTGTGGCGGATGTTCGGCAGCGCCGCCATTGAACTTATTCAGGACAACCCTTTCCTGCTTTGCTCGAACGGCATTGATCTCACCTTTACCAAGGCGGATGAAATCAGAGAACGCCTCGGCATGTCGGATGTTTCCCCGCACCGTCTGTTTGCCGGCATCGTCTATGTGCTGCGCAAAAACACCTTCAACGGACATACTTGCCTTCCGCTCGACCGCCTGGCGGAGACGGCGGCGAAGCTGCTGGAAGTGGATGAAATGCTTGTAGAGGAAATCATCGGTCAGAATATTACCGAGGAAAACCTGGTGATGGTCACGGTAAACGAAAGGGATTACATCTACCTGCCCCAGATGTACCGGGCGGAGACCTTTATCGCCGACCGTATCACAATGATCCAGTCCTTTTTCCCGGACAACGGGCAAACCTGGGACAAACGCATCGACGCATTGGAAAAGAGCACGGGCAAGACCTATGCGGCAAACCAGCGCCGGGCCATCGCCACCTCGCTGTCCCAGGGCCTGATGGTTCTGACCGGTGGGCCGGGTACCGGTAAGACGACGACCATCAACGCAATGATAGAGCTGTTTAAGGAAGAGGGGGACAAGGTGGTGTTGACCGCGCCGACCGGACGCGCGGCCAAGCGCATGAGTGAAATCACCGGCTGTGAGGCGAAAACCATCCACCGCCTGCTGGAGGTGGAGTACACCACCTCCGGGGAGGTGCGCTTTGCCAGGGATGAGAAGCATCCCATCGACGCTCAGGTTATCATTGTGGACGAGCTGTCGATGGTGGATGTCACGCTTTTCGAATCCCTGCTGCGGGCGATGAAACTCACCTGCCGGCTGATTTTGGTCGGGGACGCAAACCAGCTTCCTCCGGTCGGTGCGGGCTGTGTGCTTAAGGATTTGATTGACAGCGAATGTGTCACCGTGGTAGAGCTCAACGAGATTTTTCGACAGGCCGCACAGAGCCTGATTATCACCAATGCACATGCCATCGTCTCCGGCGAGATGCCAGATTTGCGCAAGCATGACAACGACTTTTTCTTTCTCCCTTCGCCCAACATGCAGCAGACGGCGGCGACGGTAGTGGACTTGTGCCGCCGCAGGCTTCCAAACAGCTACGGCTACTCCCCGGTGAAGGATATCCAGGTGCTCTGCCCGAGCCGGATCGGGGAAATTGGAACCGAGCAGCTCAATAAATATTTGCAGCAGGCGCTCAATCCGAAGTCGCAGGACAAGGCGGAGCTTACCTTTGAAGCGAGAGTGTTCCGGGAGCAGGACAAGGTCATGCAGGTGAAAAATAATTATGACATCCCCTATAAAACGGACGGGGGAGAGCAGGGAGCCGGTATCTTCAACGGAGACATCGGGTTTATTGAAGAGATTGACAGGCCTTCTTCGACTATCTGGATTCGCTTTGACGACAGATTGGCGGAATACTCCTTTGACCAGCTCGATGAAATCGAGCTGGCCTATGCGGTGACAGTCCATAAAAGCCAGGGCAGTGAGTTTGAAGCGGTGATTATTCCGCTGTTCGGCAGCCACAGTAAGCTGTACTATCGCAACCTGCTCTACACGGCGGTGACGCGCGCGAAAAAGCTGTTGATTCTAGTAGGCCAGCAGCAGAGCATTGCCCAGATGGTCACAAACAACCGCAAAACCCTACGGTATTCCAATCTCGCCTACTTCCTTAAGAAATCCAGCGGGATTTTGGAATAGCAGGGAAGGGGTAATGTCTATGATTTCAGTGAACAAGTGCATATTCTGTGGAGAGATCCTCCCGGAAAACGAGGTGCTCTGCGGCAAATGCTCAAAATTGGTGGAACCTCTGTCGGAGTACTGCTGCTCCCTGTGCGGGCATGAAAAATGCCGGTGCGCCTCTACACAAAACAGCGAGCGGGAGCTCGACGGGCTGTGCGCCTGTTATTTTTACCACGGGCAGGCCGGAAAAGCGATTTCCCAGTTCAAGTTTTCCGGCAATCGCGCTCTTGGTAAAGGAATGGGCAAGCTGATGGCAGACCGGATACAGTCGGTGTTCCCAGAAGTTTCCTTAGACGGCATCTGCTATGTGCCCACTTCCCTTTGGCATCTGATGAAGCGGGGCTACAATCAGGCGGCCGTGCTGGCAAGGGCGATTTCTGCATTTACATCCATCCCGGTCTATGATAAAATACTGAGCAAGCGTATCGGTGTGAAAACCCAGCATACGTTGACAGCAAAAGAGAGACTGGAGAATGTAAAAGACGCCTACCGGATCACTGACCCAAAGCTCGTCTATGGAAAGACATTGCTTCTGGTCGATGATATTTCCACAACTGGGGCGACGCTGCACGAATGCGCAGGCGAACTCAAGGGAGCGGGTGCGAAGGCGGTTTATGCGATCTGCTTTGCACTGACTCAAAACCGATTGGAGAGAAAGGATAAGGACAAGTATGTCTAGTTTTGATATTGGAATGGATCTTGGAACCTCGAATGTAACCATCTGCCTGCACGGCAAGGGGATTATGCTGCGGGAGCCGTCGGCCATCGCATACCATAAGAAAACGGATGAGATTATCGGGGTCGGGCAGAAGGCTTATGACATGCTCGAAAAGACCCCGCCGCAGATTGTTGCGGTGCAGCCTTTGCTCGGCGGAGTCGTCGGGGACTTCAACCTGGCCACGGATATGATTAAGGTCTTTTTGCAGCGGGTGTGCGGCAACTCGATGGTCAAGCCGAGGGTCGTTATCTGCGTCCCTTCTGTCATCACCGAAGTGGAAGCGCGCGCTGTGATCGACGCCGCCATGTCCGCCGGCGCACGGAAAGTTTATTTGGTGGAGGAGCCCTTCGCCGCAGCCCTCGGCAGCGGGATCGACATTACCAAGCCGGCAGGTAACATGATTGTCAACATCGGCGGGGCGACCACCAATGTCGCGGTTGTCGCCCTCAAGGGCATCGTGACGAAAAATTCCGTCAAAATTGCCGGCGGTACCTGTGACGAAGCAATCATCAAGCATATCCGGCTCGAACACGACCTGCTCATCGGCCGAAAGATGGCGGAGGAGGCGAAAATTTCCTCAGGCTGTACGCAGGCCTATGCGGGCGAGCGCATAGTATCGCTCAAGGGAAGGTGCCTGAAGACCGGGCTTCCAAAGCTAGTGGAAATCCCGGCAAAGGAGCTTGCGGCAGTTTGTCTGCCTGTCGCTTTAGAAATTATCTCCGCTGTGAGGATGGTCATCGAGCAGACCCCGCCTGAGCTGGTAGGAGATTTGCAGGACAACGGCATCACGCTGTGCGGAGCCGGGGCAAAGCTCGGTGGTTTTCTCGAGCTGCTCTCCCAGGAGATAAAGCTTGATGCAAAGCTTGTCGATGACCCGGAGGACTGTGTGGCGCTCGGTACTGCGAAGGCGTTCGATTTTGAAGAAGAACTCGAGTACGGCATGGTCGACCCGGTCACCTATAAAACGGATTTGATGCAGAAAATCGAATAAGGAACGATTTTTCTGGAAAGAATAGGACTGTCATGAAATGTAACATGGCAGTCCTATTTGTTTATCTGGAAAGGAGTACGAACCATGGCGAATTTAACTTCCAAAGAGCTCTCTGCGATTGAAGACCAGCTGAGCGCCGAGCAGTGCCTCATCAAAAAGTACAAGCTGTATGCCCAAAACGCGTCTGATCCCCAGATTAAAACCAAGTGTGAGCAGATTGCGGCAAAACATCAGGAGCATTTCCAACAGCTGACACAGAAATTGAACTAGGAGGTAGAATGATGCAACAGATTCAGTTCGATGATAAGGCGATGATGGACGACGTCCTGGCGTCCCAGAAATTCATTACCGACACCTACAATACCTATGCCAATGAGTGTAGTGATCCGCAGCTCTTGGAGCAGTTCATGAACATTCTGGAAGATGAGCACCGTATCCAGCATGAAGTGTTCGACGAGATACAAAAGCGCGGCTGGTACCAAACCGAGCAGGCGGAGCAGGATAAAATCAACCAGGCGAAACAGAAATACCTTGGCCAGATGAACCAATAAAACAAAGCCGGCTGAGCAGTTGCTCAGCCGGCCTTGTTTTACTCAGCGGATTCTCGCTTTCTTTGCGGCTGGGGTTCTTCCTTTGAGTCATGCAAGTAAACGTCAAGCTGCTTATAAGGAATATGGATTCCCGCGCGGTCAAATTCCCGCTTTATCTCCTCATGCAGATAGTAATCCAAATCAAAATAGTGCTCGGATTCCACCCAGACGTGCACCGTGATGTCCACCGAGCTTTCTGAGTGGCTGCTCACCCGCACCAGCGGTTCCGGTTCGAGCAGGGCATATTCACTGTGCATAATCAAATGAAGGATAATCTGCTTGGCTTGCTCCATGTCGTCCTCATAACCAATGGAGAACACCCGGTCAAGCCTTCTGGTTGGTTCGGCGGAATAGTTGATGATTTTCGCATTGGAGAGCTGTCCGTTTGGAATATAAATACGCTTGTTGTCAATCGTATTCAGGCGGGTATAAAAAAGGTTGACTGCCTTGACTGTCCCGCTGACCCCTTCTGTTTCCACGAAATCCCCGACGGAAAAGGGCTTTGCAAAGAGGACCAGAAACCCGCCGGCCAGATTACCGAGACTGTCTTTGACTGCCAGGGAAATAGCCAGGCCTAGCGCGCCGAGTACAGTAATAAGTGAGGTGACAGGAATACCGATCATGGATGCGGCAGTCATAAATAAAATTGCATACAAGGTGATTTTTAAAAGGGATTTTAAAAATGCATGGAGCGAAAGGTCAATACGGCTTTTTGCAAGGGCGCGCGCAATAATCTTCATGATAATCCTGATAGCGACAATGCCGACAACGAGTGTGATAATGGGGATAATGATTTTGGGACTTAAAATATTATCGAGTATCTCTTTAAACAGGCTGACTGTCTGTTCAGCCTGTTCGGGCGTAATCGTAGAAGAGGTCAAAAGCATGGGTAGGTCCTCCTTTTCAAGCGGCAAACCGCAATTCTGTCCCTATTATATATCGAATCATAAATATTTGGCAATCATAATCCTTTTCGCTTATTCCGATTTGCGGGACATTTTTACGGTGTTTGAGCATTTTCCCCAAAAGCAAATCACAAGGAAAAACGACAATCGTAACATTGTAGAAGGATTAACAAAAAGAGAAAAAACACACTGTGAATTATCACAAGAAAATAATCGGGAGAATCAATTGCAAAACAAAATCATTTCATGTATAATTAATTCGGTTACTGTTTAAAGAATGTTTTTAACTTAGTCACAGTTTGGCCGTTAAAAGTATTCTTTGGAAAAACAATAAATTTGTGGACAAGGAGAAAAGATACGTATGAGTGACATGCAACTTGCCGTCGTGATTATTATTTCCGGACTCGTCATCGTTTTCCTTGCTCTTATTGTGCTGATTGCCATGATCTGGGCGATGGGCAAAATTTTGTCCTCCTTTAAAAGAGACAAAAAAACCCCTGCTCCCAAACAGGCACAGGCTGCCTCGGCGGCCCCGAAACCTGCGGCTCCTACCCCTAAGGCACAGCCCGTCGCAGAAGAAGGGATTCCCGGAGAAGTCGTTGCGGCGATTTCCGCTGCGGTTGCTTTCATGATGGAAGAAACCGGAGAAAGCGGATATGTGGTGAAAAGCATCAAGAGAGCACGCGAAGCTCGTCCTGTTTGGGGTTTGGCTGGTATTACGGAAAATACCCGTCCGTTCTGACCATCTGAAAAGAATTCAAAACAAACCCACTTAGAAAGGATGAATTAGACGTGTTCCAATCATTTTTGAATACACTGGTCGGCATTTGGAATCACACCGGCTTTATGCAGGCAAGCCGGCAAACCTGGGCCATGATTGCCATCTCCTGTGTTTTGATTTATCTTGCAATTGCAAAACAGTATGAACCGCTTTTGCTCTTGCCGATAGCTTTTGGTATGTTACTTGCCAATATCCCGGTAGCAGGCCTCTCTTCCTACCATGAAGGAAGCCTCGTCTACTACCTATATCAGGGCGTTAAGCTTGGCATTTACCCGCCTCTGATTTTCCTCGGCGTCGGTGCAATGACGGACTTTGGCCCGCTGATTGCAAACCCGAAGAGTTTTCTGCTCGGCGCTGCAGCGCAGGCAGGTATCTTCATTACTTACCTGGGTGCCACCCTGCTCGGTTTTGCGCCAAACGAAGCTGGTGCAATTTCCATCATCGGCGGTGCGGATGGCCCGACGGCTATCTTCGTTACCTCGAAACTGGCTCCGGCTCTGCTTGGTTCTATCGCGATTGCAGCGTATTCGTATATGGCGCTGGTTCCGATTATTCAGCCGCCGATTATGAAGGCGCTGACCACGAAAAAGGAACGCAGCGTCGTCATGGAGCAGCTTCGCCCTGTTTCCAAGCTTGAGAAGATAGTCTTCCCGATTTTGGTTACTTTGCTTGTCTCCTTTATCGTGCCGGATGCGGCTCCGCTGGTCGGAATGCTCATGCTCGGTAACTTGATGAGAGAGTCCGGCGTTGTCTCCAGACTTTCCAACACCGCACAAAACGAATTGATGAACATCGTTACCATCTTCCTTGGCGTCTCGGTCGGTGCAACGGCTACTGCGGATCGTTTCCTTACTCCGAAAACTCTGGGAATTGTCCTGCTCGGTTTGATTGCATTCTGTATCGGTACGGCTGCCGGAGTCCTCTTTGGCAAGCTGATGTATGTCGTTACCAAGGGTAAAGTCAATCCGCTGATCGGTTCTGCGGGCGTTTCTGCTGTCCCGATGGCTGCCCGTGTTTCCCAGAAAGTCGGCCAGAAGGAAAATCCGGCAAACTTCCTGCTCATGCATGCTATGGGCCCGAACGTCGCAGGCGTTATCGGTTCCGCAGTTGCGGCGGGTGTTTTGATTCAGGTCCTTGGACCAATGGTTGGATAAGATTTGATGATAGAAAAAACGGTATCCCATTTCTTGGATACCGTTTTTTTTCAATCCTACTGAAAGTATTGGCAACAACAAACAGGATTCTGCCGCTTGCCTGATGCGTCCTTTACTTCACGGAGAAGGCACTGGTGATATCTGTGCAAAACTGTGACCTTCCATCTCCCATTGTGCTGATAAGGGCGGTTCCCCGCGCAGTAAGATGGTCATGGAGAAATTGGAGCAGGGGGGCTCGGTCCTCTTCCACGACGAGCATATGGAGAACCACGACGGTATAGATAAAATCAAATTTAGCTTTCAATATTCCAATGCAGGAAGTCGAGAATTTGAAACTGCCCGGCATATTCGGGATATTTATTCTTGCGATAGGAACTTGCAGTTTCGGAGATATCCGTGGCAAGCACCCGATCCCCCTCCCGAAGCAGCCGTATGGCATCCCGGCCTTCCCCCCAGCCCAGCTCCAGGATAGATATTATTTACCAAAAACGATATTTTCTAGTCCGTCGGCCTGTGGCCCCAAAACGGAAAACTCCCGATTTCCTCTTTTTCCACAGAATGCGTCCGCATTTCCTGCCGTTCTTTGGTGACTTAAATGGGGGTTTGTCCTTTTTTGGCTTTCCGTTTTATGGTATAATAGTTATAAAACAATTAAATTTTCTTTTTACGGCCCGCCTGCGGCGACGGCCAATTATCCCATTCACGCTCTGTGTTTCTATTCCCGTTTACGTACATTTGAGTAGAACAGGGTGAGACGGATGCTTATACACCATAGTATTCAGGCTTCTAAAAATGTCCATCCGTAATTACGCCGAAAATGACAGCACGACAAAATTGCCTGACCAACTTTTTTCAGGCACACTTTATGAATAACAATAGGGGAATCATGTATGCAAAACACGCTGGAACAACAATTTATACAGCTTCGAAAGAAAATTCTGGACAAGGAGTTTTCTAACCTCAATCCAATGCAGAGACAGGCGGTCTATCAGGTGGACGGCCCGGTGCTGATTCTTGCCGGCGCGGGCAGCGGCAAGACCACGGTTGTCGTCAACCGGATTGCAAACATGCTGCGTTATGGCAGGGCCTATGCCAGCGATAAAATCTACGGCCAAGTGACGCAGGAAAAACTGGATTTCCTGCAGGGGTATCTGGATGGGGTACATGACGATGAATCCGCAGTTGCGGACATGATTTCTGTCGACCGGGTAAGCCCATGGAACATCCTATCTATCACCTTTACCAATAAGGCGGCAGGGGAGCTCAAGGAACGCCTGGAAAAAATGCTTGGGGAAGATGCCATCGACATTCAGGCGAGTACCTTCCATTCCTGCTGTGTGCGCATCCTTCGCCGGCAGATCGATAAGCTGGGATATGCGAACAGCTTTACCATCTATGACGCAGACGACAGCCTGCGTGTCATCAAGGAGTGCATGAAAGCCCTTCGTCTGGAAGAAAAGAGTTTCCCGCCCAAGGCAATGCTGAATGCCATCGGCAGGGCAAAGGACCAGATGATTTACCCGGCCGATTACCTCGCCAATTTTGGGGCAGACTATCGTCAGAAGACGATTGCGCAGATCTACGAGAATTATCAGGCAGCACTGAAAAAAGCGGACGCCGTGGATTTCGATGATATCATCTCCCTGACCGTTCAGTTGTTCGAGCGCTTCCCGGAAGTGCTCGAGTATTATCAGGAGAAATACCGGTATATCATGGTGGATGAATACCAGGATACCAACTTTGCTCAGTACCGTCTGGTAAGCCTGCTTGCGGCAAAACACCACAACCTCTGTGTTGTGGGCCACGACGACCAGAGCATATATAAGTTCCGTGGCGCTACCATCGAAAACATCCTCCAATTTGAGGACCAGTTTAAAGATACGCTGGTTATCCGCCTGGAACAAAATTACCGCAGCACAGAAAAAATCCTGAATGCGGCAAACCATGTCATCGAAAACAATACCCACCGCAAGGGCAAAAATTTGTGGACCGATAAGAAGGGCGGGGAGAACATCACCGTCTATCGTGCGCAGGATGATTTCGGGGAAGCGCAGTTCATTACCGCCACCATCATGGACAACGTGAGGAAGGGAAGGAAATACTCCGACCACGCCATCCTCTACCGGATGAATGCCCAGTCGAATAATCTGGAAAGCCACTTACTCAAAAGTGGCATCCCTTACCGCATGGTGGGCGGTTTGCGCTTTTATGAACGCAAGGAGATTAAAGATCTGATTGCATATCTGAGTGTCATCAATAACCCGTTGGATACCCTACGCCTGCGCCGAATTGTCAACGAGCCGAAACGCGGTATCGGTGAGGCGACCATGGCGACAGCCATGCAGATTGCACAATCCGTGGATGTCTCGCTCTTTGAAGTGCTCGAGCACGCGGGAGATTTCCCGGCCCTTACGAAAAAAAACGGCGCGCTGATGCAGTTTGCACAGATGATAAACAACCTGATGCAAAAGGAGCAGGAGGGGAGCCTGGAGGAATTCTTCCGTGCCGTGCTCGAGGATACCGGGTACCTCCGCTATCTTGAGTTGATGGGGGACGAGGGCGTCACCCGAATCGAGAACGTAAACGAGCTGACAACGAATATCATAAAATATGAGGAATCCACAGACGAACCATCCCTGAGCGGCTTCTTGGAGGAAGTAGCCCTCTTTACCGACCTTGACAACTATGATACCTCCGCGGACGCGGTTACACTGATGACGATGCACGCAGCCAAGGGACTCGAATTCCCATTTGTCTTTATCCCCGGCATGGAGGAGGGCATCTTCCCTGGCATGCAGTCAATGTATAACCCGGAAGAAGTCGAGGAAGAGCGCCGGCTAGCCTATGTCGGCATCACCCGTGCAAAAGAACGACTGTACCTGACGAGCTCCGCGACAAGGATGCTGTTTGGTTCTACCGTGCGCAACCGGCCCTCCCGGTTTATCGGGGAAATCCCGCAGGACCTGACGGATGTCACCGACGAGACGATGCGTGTATTTCAGCATGCGGATACCCCCTGCCCGGACAAAAAGGCGCAGCGCAAGATGGATATCTCGATGTCCCGTTCCATCGGTATCGCTCAATCCAAAAAGGCGGCGAACGCCTCTGCCTCCCGCGGGGTATCTTTCTCGAAGGGGGATACGGTTAGCCACTCAGTCTTTGGGACCGGCGTCGTGCTCAGCGCAAAGCCGATGGGAAACGATACTCTGCTCGAGATTGTCTTCGACAAGGTGGGAACCAAGAAAATCATGGCAAATTTTGCAAAAATAAAGCTCGTCAATTAATTCGAAAAAATTTCTATGTTTTGTGCACGAAAATAGTTCTTTCTCATAAAATGGTAATAAAGTATAGCTTTGTAAGGCTGCACTCGATTTGCAGGAACCCCAGCAACCAGGTCTGCGTCGGTGTGAAGGCCAAAAGCATAGCTTTAAACTATTTTATAGGAGGATTGCTATGGCTGATTCAAAAGTAACACCGATTACTGCCGTAGGATCAAACAGCTTCAAAGAAGCAGTCTGCATCGACGCCGGCCGGATTTACGATTCGTGCAGCGACAAAGACTGCGTGGAAGGCGTGGAGGTCTTTTTCACAGACTGTGGCCAGACGGTGATTGAACAGGCAAACAGTGTCAAATGTAAATCCGTTGAAGTACTTAATGTCCTGCTCGACGTTGAACCTGTGCTTTTCAACCGTGGATTTTATTCTGTGGAAATGACCTTCTTCTTCAGCGTCAAGCTGGAGACTTATACGTCTCCGCTGGCCCCCTGTGTCAATGTAACTGGGCTTGCAGTGCACAACAAAAAGGTCATCCTGTACGGGAGCGAGGGCAATGTCAGGACGTTTAGTTCCGGTGATCGCTATGCAACGGGTTCCATGCCGGCGGATGAGATGTGTAAAACAAATCTTCCCAAGGCTTGCCTGCAGGTGGTCGACCCGATGTGCCTGAGCTGCCAGCTGATCGAATGCCCGCCCAAATGCGGATGTGTTCCACCGCCGCGGTGCGTAGCCGACTGCTTTGAAGGCGACTTTACTCCGGGCAGCCGTCCCAATAAGACCGTGCGCCTGACACTGGGACTGTTCACCATTGTCCATCTGGAGCGCAATGTACAGATCATGATCCCGGCTTATGACTACTGTGTGCCGGATAAAGAGAGCGTTACCTCTGGAGACGACCCTTGCGAGTTATTCCGCAAGATCAAATTTCCGACTGCAGAATTCTTCCCGCCGAGAATGACGGATGTCTCGGAAGACTGCGAATAACCGTTTCGTTCAAACAGAATAGGAACAGGGGGAAAATCCCCTGAAAACAAGCGTAAAACAGGAAGGCAGCAGCCTTCCTGTTTTAAAAGATGTCACGAGGACAAGCCTGCTGGGGATATTCTTGCTGCCAAAGCCAACGAATCTTTGATGATGGTTACAACAATCGGTTTGAATCGTTCTGCGTGCTCTCACTTTTATAAAGGGCAGCGATACTATAGGAGGTTTTAAAATGGAGCTGATCGTCCTGGACGGACTGGATGGAAGCGGAAAATCAACGCAGATTGAGTTGCTTGAGCAAAATTTGAGAACGCTCGGAAAACAGGTCAAGATGATTTCTTTTCCGGATTATGCAAATGAGTCCTCCGCGCTGGTTAAACTGTATTTATCGGGGGCATTCGGCACCGATGCGTTTTCTGTCAATGCCTATGCTGCTTCCTCCTTTTACGCAGTCGACCGCTACGCCAGTTACAAGCAGTTTTGGCAAAAGGATTACGAGGAGGGAACAGTGATGATTGCCGCCCGGTATACAACCTCCAATGCCATCCATCAGATGAGCAAGCTGCCAAGGACAGAATGGGATTCCTATCTTGCGTGGCTCCAGGACTATGAATATAATAAACTTGGTTTGCCTCGTCCGGATGCGGTGCTGTTTTTGGATATGACGCCCGAGGTATCTGCAAAGCTCATCAGTTCTCGTTATCACGGGGATGAGAGCAAGCGGGATATCCATGAGAAAAATAAGAAATATTTGCAGGAGTGTACGGTAAGCGCGCACTATGCAGGAGAAAAACTCGGCTTTCATATAATTGCCTGCGACGATGGGGAAAATCCCTATCCCATTGCCGTGATACAGCAAAAAATTATGGAATGCATCAGGAAGGAACTGAATTTATGATCGATTTCAAACCCATCACTCTGTCTGATCAGGACTGGATCAAAGCGCTTTTGAAAAAATCTGACTTTAACGGTGCAGAATACTCCTTTGGCAATAACTTTGTCTGGCGGGATATCTACCACATCGAAGTCGCAGAATACAACGGGTTTTATCTAGCGCGCTCTGGAATAGGGGAGAACCGAAGTTATCTGTATCCGGCGGGTAACGGAGATATCAAGCAGGTGATGGAGGCACTCATCGAAGACGCGAAGGAACGCGGCATGGAATTTGGCGTTTACTCTGCAACAAAAGAATCGGTCGCCCTGCTCGAAACGCTGATGCCCGGCAGATTTCATTATAAAGAAAACCGAGACGCGTTTGATTATATCTACAGCACCGAAAAACTAAGTACGCTCTCCGGGAAAAAATACCATTCCAAGCGCAACCATATTGCCCGGTTTAAGGAATACAACCCGGACTGGGCGTACGAGCCGATTACACAGGAGAATCTTGCGGATTGTATCAAGATGAGCCGCGAGTGGTGTGAGCAAAACGACTGTGACGGCGATCCCGGCAAGCAAAACGAAGCCTGTGCAGTAAAGGAGAGCCTGATCCATTTCTTTGAACTCGGCTATGTCGGCGGGCTGCTGCGGGCAGGCGGGCGCATTGTCGCCTTTACCATCGGGGGGCCGCCCAATTCCGATACCTTTATTACCCACATTGAAAAGGCATTTTCCGATGTGCAGGGTGCTTATCCGATGATAAACTGCGAATTTGCGAAACACGCTGCGCAGGGTTTTCAATATATCAACCGGGAGGACGACACCGGAGCGGAGGGGCTGCGCAAGGCAAAGCTCTCCTATAAGCCGGAAATCTTACTGGAAAAGTATTGTATCACTCTTGCCGAATAAAGGAGGACTTGTTATGCTCTCCCTGGCAAAGGCCGGCGATATCCCGGCACTCAAACATATTTGGACCGCCTGCTTCGGAGATGAGGATACCTATCAGGAATTGTTTTTTCAAAACCGCTTTTCCCCGGAAAATGCGGTAGTCTGGAGAGAGGAAGGCATTCCTGTGGGGATGATCCATCTGATGCCATATTTTATGGCGGATGAAGCGGGAAATTGCCATCTATGCTATTATCTCTATGCTGTTTCCACCCTGCCGGAATTCCAGGGGCGGGGGATCAGCACAAAGCTGCTCCGGTTCGCTGAGGATCTCGCGGGGAAGCGAGGAGCAGCAGTGACCTCCCTGGTACCGGCGGAAACCTCTTTGTTTGACTTTTACCGCAAACGGGGGTATCATACGGAGTATTCTGTGAAACGTGTGCAGCTAGAGCGTCCACTTATTCCGGATTCAGCGCCGATGGAGTTTCATTCCTGTTCTCTTAAGCTGCTGTGTGCTCTGAGAGCCCGATATTTTGGAAGGACTCCTTTTTTTGTTCAGTGGGATGAGGCGGCACTCCGTTACATCCTGCTCGAATCCGAGTACGTCGGACGGGAATGCCTCGCCTTTGTGGGGAGCGAGCCGGGCTACTTGTTCTGTGAACACCGGGGAAATTCCCTGTTTGTACGGGAAATCGGCTGTGAGCCGGAAGATTTCGTCGCGGTGACAGCGGGGCTTTTTGCCCGGTATCCGGAAGTTTGCCGTATCACCCTGCGGCTGAAAGCGGACAGTCCGCTTGCCGGCGGGGATACGGTTCCTTTCGGAATGGCCCGGTATCTGCCTGAAACAAAGGACAAAGCGGCTCTGTCCATGACGGACCGTTTTTATAAAAAAGAGACGACGACGCCCTATATGGGATTGATGCTTGATTAGAAGGTGAATTGAATGATCTATGTATTTTTTGCACAGGGTTTTGAAGAAATCGAGGGTCTGACCGTGGTGGATGTACTGCGCCGGGCGGAGCTTGAAACCGTGATGGTGGGCGTGGGCTCTAAAACCATAACCGGATCGCACGGTATCACAATCCAATGTGATGTCACTGCGGAGCAGGTTCATCCTGCGGCTGATTTGCAGATGGTTGTACTCCCTGGCGGCATGCCGGGTACGCTGAACCTGGAAAAAGACAAAACGGTGCAGGATATGCTCGACTACTGCGTGGCGCAGGGAAAATATATCGGTGCCATCTGCGCTGCTCCGTCCATTTTGGGGCATAAGCATTTGCTTGAGTCAAAGCAGGCCATCTGCTTCCCGGGCTTTGAGCAGGAGCTGTATGGGGCGGCTGTCAGCGGGGAATATGTCTGTGTGGACGGCAAAATCATCACCGCCAAGGGCATGGGCGTGGCAACCGATTTTTCATTGGAACTTGTCGGCTGCCTGCTCGGTGATGAAAAGAAAAATAACCTGAGGGCTTCCTTGCAATGCCGCGGCTAGATATCCGCAAATATAAAAAAAATCTTCGCGCCAAGTACCGCCAGTACCGTACGCAGATGCCCGCGTATGTCAAAGCGCAGAAAGATAGCCGAATTGCCCGGCGTTTTTGTTCCCTGCGCGCGTTTGAGAAAGCAAAGCTGCTGCTATGTTATGTATCTACTCCAATCGAAGTGGATACAAAGGGGATTATTCAACGGGCACTGAAAGCCGGAAAACGGGTTGCAGTTCCCTATTGCCTTCCCGAAACAACGGCCATGGAATTTTACGAAATCCATTCGTATGACGACTTGGAACCAAGGACGTTCGGCGTACTTGAGCCGATTCCCGAGCGTTGTACTTTGGTTACGGATTTCTCAAACAGCATTGCTGTAGTCCCCGGGCTCTGCTTTGATTCCTATGGCTACCGGCTCGGTTACGGCAAGGGATATTATGACCGCTTTCTCCATGGGTATGAGGGGGAGAAAATCGGCATCTGCTACCAGAAATGTACAAAGATGGAGCTTATCCATGGAAGATATGATGTTGCAGTGGATTTGTTGGTGACGGAATACGCCGTACGCCCCAGAAGGATAAGAAACAGCACCCATATTGCAAAGAAAGGCGTTTTTTAGTACAATAGGAGCACAAACTTTAATGAATGCCTTTTGGGAACGAAATTCCCGGTGCAGGAGGAGAATCGAATGGCACAAAAGGACGAATTTCAGGAACTGTTTGAAAAGCTGAAAAACATAGAAAAACAGCCGGAACCCGAAAGGGAACAGCCGGATCTCCCACAATCGCCGCAGCCTTTCAAGGCGGAGGAAGAGGTCTCGATGGAAAACGTCTTCAAGGACGCGGACATTGGGCCGGATCCGTATGTGAAACAGTATGAGAGCGGGAAAGACAGAGAAGAGCCGGCTCCCTTTGTGGACAATGCCCCCGTTTTTCAGGATGAAGAGCCGCTGGAAGAAGAACCGATGCGCGTCCATACTCCGGCAGAAAAACGGCAGAAGCCTTTTCCGCACAAAAAGTTGTTTGAGGACAAAGAGGCGACCCGCCAGATTTCTCTGGAGGAAATGAACAAGGTGAAGGCTCGCCCTGCCGCGGAAAAGAAAAAACGCGAGTCCAAACGCAAGCTGAAAACCGGAATTATTTATACGATGTTTGTCGTGGGTTTTTCCATTATCTTGTCCGTTGTCATGATCTACGCCATCTATGATATCTTCGGTTTTAACAAACCGGAAGGACAGGTTGTGCTCACTGTGGAAAAAAATACTTCGATTTCCGGGCTTTCCAAACTGCTCAAGGAAAACAAAATCATCAACCAGCCCAGTATCTTTCAGCTTTATGCGAAGCTCAAGGATGTCGAACCGTATAACGCCGGGGAGTATACTCTTAATAAGAATATGTCCTATGACCAGATTATCTACTCGATGAAGACCCAATCCAGGGAGTATAACACAGTTACGATTACAATTAAAGAGGGCCAGTCTTTGGTGGAAATTTCCCAAATGCTGGAAGATAACGGTGTATGCTCCGCGAAAGAGTTTATCGACGCGCTGCAAACAAAATCTTTCGGCTTTGATTTTGAAGACCAGATCCCGTCGGAGACCGGTATCTACTTCCCGTATGAGGGCTATCTCTTCCCGGATACCTATGAATTCTTTATCGATGAGAACGTCGATTCCGTCATTAAGAAGTTTTTTGTCAACTTTGATTCGAAGATTACGGATGAGATGAAAGCGAGAATGGATGAGATGGGACTCACCCTGCACGAGACGTTGACGCTTGCCTCTATCATTCAGAAAGAGGCGGGCAGCAATGATGAGATGAAGCGGGTTTCCTCTGTGTTCCATAACCGTTTGAACGATCCGGGTTCCTTCCCGACACTTGACTCCGATGTCACGATTTTCTATGTCAACGACTTTATTAAGCCGTACAGTGACAGCCAGGAGCTCTATGATTCCTATAACACCTATCGCTGTAAGGGACTGCCGATTGGCCCTATCACCAATCCAGGACTGGAAGCCATTAATGCAGCGCTCTATCCGGATGATACCCCGTATTACTTCTTTGTCACTGACTCGGACGGCAAGTATTACTACGCGGCAACTCTGGCAGAGCATGAGGCCAACTGTGCAATCGCCGAGAAGGTGGGCGGAGTCCATGGGACCGGAACAACCGAATAAAAGTATCAACGACACAAAAGGAGAGGTAGCGTGAGCGCACATTCAGGAAAACCGGAACTGCTTGCCCCGGCCGGGGATTATGAGCGGCTGGTCGCGGCAATTTCTTACGGAGCGGACGCCGTGTATCTCGGCGGGACAGCCTTCGGAATGCGCGCCGCCTCTGCCAATTTTGATTTGGATACCCTGCGGCAGGCGGTGGAATATGCCCACGCGCATGGGGTCAAAGTGTACCTCACCTGCAACACCCTGCCGCGCGGCGGGGAGGTAGAGAAACTCCCGCAGTATCTTCAGGACACTGCGGCATGCGGCGTCGATGCGTTCATTATCTCAGACATTGGGGTGATGATGCTGGCCCGGCGGGTTTCGCCCCAGGTGGAAATCCACATTTCCACCCAGGCGGGCGTCGTCAATTACCTGACCGCCCGGGAGCTGTATGGCCTCGGCGCCAAGCGGGTCGTGCTGGCACGGGAGCTTTCCCTCGAAGAAATCGCGGAGATCCGCGCGAAGACTCCGCCGGAGCTGGAAATCGAGGCATTTGTCCATGGGGCAATGTGTATGTCCTTTTCCGGGCGCTGCCTGCTCTCGAGCTATTTCACCGGCAGGGATGCCAACCGCGGCGAATGCGCCCAGCCCTGCCGCTGGGGATATTACCTGATGGAGGAAAAACGCCCCGGGGAATACCATCCCATCTATGAGGACGAGCGGGGAAGCTATATCCTCAACGCCAAGGATCTGTGCATGATTGAACACCTTGACAAACTGATCGAGGCGGGCGTGACCAGCCTGAAAATTGAAGGACGGGCGAAATCCTCCTACTATGTGTCGGTGGTGACAAACGCCTATCGCTGTGCGATTGACCAGTACCTGGCGGAGCCGGAAGATTATCAGGTTGAACCCTGGATTGAGGAGGAAACCCGTAAAGTCAGCCACCGCACCTACTCCACGGGCTTCTATTTCGGCCCGATTCAAAACGGACAGTACTATGAAAACGCAGGCTATGTCCGCTCCTATGACGTGGTGGCGATTGTGGATGGCTATCAGGACGGGAAAATCCTCTGTACGCAGCGCAATAAGTTCAGCGTTGGGGATGAAATCGAGATTTTAGAACCAAAACGCCCTCCCCGCACCTTTGTGGTAGATTCCCTGCTCGACGAATCCGGGGAGCCAATTCGGAGTGCGAGCCACGCGGTCATGCGCCTTCAAATTCCCTGCGATACCCCGGTGATGCCGGGTGCTATCCTGCGAAAGGGCGTCATTTCCGCTCAATAGCCGTAAGCAAGAGCCTTTCTGCGGAGGACGGGAGGGCGCTTGTTTTTTGGATCTCCCGAAAATGGTCAACCCCTTCAAAAAGCCAGGCTTTTTTTGAGCCAATGGTCGAAAATCTCCTTACGGGATATCCTTAGTCTGGTACTCGATCTACAATAGGACAGGAAAAATGCCATATTGGGAGGATATCACGGTGAACGAAGCACAGCAGCGAAAAGAACAGGTCCTGAATGGCCTTTTGGCGGAGGACTGTTACCATAACCTGTCCGAACCCTATACCCTGGAGGAGCGGATGGGCCATTACCATACGCCGGGGTGCAGCATCGCGGTAATCAAGGACGGCAAGATTGACTGGGCGGCCTCTTTTGGCGTCAGAAGGATGTCGACCGGAGAACCGGTCACCCCAAACATTCTGTTTCAGGCGGGTTCTGTGAGTAAGCCAACCTTTGCGCTTGCCGTCATGCGTCTGTATGAACAGGGTCTGCTCGACATCGACGCGGATGTCAACACCTACCTGAAATCCTGGAAGGTTCCGGATTTTGGTGGTATTTCTCCGAGAATTACCCTGCGCCAGATTCTTGGGCATGTCGCCGGACTGACGGTCAACGGCTTTTTGGGTTATCTGCAGACACAGAAGATTCCCACCGTGCCTCAGATTTTAGATGGAAAAGAACCGGCAAACTCCCCTGCCGTGCGGGTGGATATCCTTCCCGGTACACAGTTTCGTTACTCGGGCGGCGGTACAACCGTGGCGCAGCTTGCTGTGACAGATTTGCTTGAGCGGGAGCTTCCGGATATCATGCAGGAGCTGGTGCTCGGTCCGGTCGGGATGGAGAAAAGCGGCTATTTCCAGCCTTTACCCGAATCCCTGAGGGCTCAGGCGGCAACCGGCCACCCATTTAACTGCACCGAGATTGCAGGGGGCTGGCATGTCCATCCGGAGCTTGCAGCGGCCGGGCTGTGGACGACCCCGACTGAGCTTGCACACCTTGGCATCCATCTGCAAAACTGTCTTGCCGGGAAAGCGGGTATCCTGACAAAAGAGTCGATGGAAATCATGACGACCCCCTATATCGAGTCAAACATGGGAGTAGGGTATTTCACTGAGGGAATCGGGGAAAACGCCCGCTTTGGGCATACCGGCTGGAATGAGGGCTATGTCACGAAGTTCTTGATGTATAAGTACAAGGGACTTGGCGTGGTTATTATGCTCAACTCCAATGAGGGCAAGGATCTGATGTTGGAAATCGAACGGGCGATTGCCCGAGTCTACGGATGGCCTGGTTATTTCAGCGGGGATCCCACGGCAGCTGGTTCTGCCAATCCGGTCTTTGCCGGGGAGTACTGTACCGAATTCGGCACAAAGCTCGCTGTTTGTGCCTGCAGGGAACAGCTTACCCTGACGATGGGAACCCTTGTGAATGTCCCACTGGTCCCGGTCGGCGAAAGGCGTTTCGCAGTGCAGAGGCTGAATACCGTACTGCTATTCCATCCGCTGGAAAACAGCTGTCCCCGCCTTACCATCGAGCAGTCGGAACGGCGTGTCGAGGCAGCTAGGGTTTAATCTCAGGTTCCCATCTCTGATGCGCGGCTAGAAAAATAGAAAAAACGGGTTGACAAAGCCGTTTTCTCTGCTATAATAAAAAGCACAATTTCTAATACATGAAAGTAGCATTGAAGAGAAGAGTAGAAATGACATGCCTCAACAGAGAGTCCGGCGGCTGAGAACGGACGGGGATACCTCATTTTGAACATGGTCTCGGAGCCGCGCACCGACTTGTGCCTCTGGTACATTAGGCTGCGACGGGGTTCGCCCGTTAAAGCGATAGGGTATAAGGAAACCGGTTTAATTGTTTCCCGTACCTGATAAGGCCTGCCTTGTGAAAGGCGGGTAAACTGGGGTGGTACCACGAAGTGACATGTTGCGCTCTCGTCCTCGGAAAGTAATTTCCGATTGACGGGGCGCTTTTTTGTTACACTGCAATGGAATTAAGTAAGCCATGCCATACTGAGTTACAGTGGGGATGAAGAGGAAAAGGAGAACGATATGATAGAAGTGACAAACTTAAGCAAAATCTACAAGACGCCGAAAGGGGAGGTAAACGCCCTGCTGAATGTCGATTTGCATGTGGAAAAAAGCGACATCTTCGGCATCATTGGTATGAGCGGAGCAGGGAAGAGTACCCTGATTCGCTGCATCGGACTGCTGGAGAAACCTACCTCCGGGAAAATCAGCATTGATGGGGTGGATGTCTCAATGCTAAAAGGCGAAGAAACACTCAGGCTGCGACGGCAGATGGGGACCATCTTCCAAGGCTACAACCTGTTGATGCAGCGCACGGTAGCAGGCAACCTTTCATTTCCAATGGAGCTTGCCGGTGTCCCTAAGGAGAAGCGCAGGGAAAAAATCAGTTCCCTGCTGCGCCTTGTCGGGCTTGAGGACCGGGCAGACGCCTATCCCGCACAGCTTTCCGGCGGACAAAAACAGCGCGTCGCGATTGCACGGGCGTTGGCCTGTGACCCGAAGGTGCTCTTGTGCGACGAGCCGACCTCCGCGCTTGACTCCCTTACGACCCGTTCCATTTTGAAGCTGCTGCAGGAGATAAACCGGGAGCTTGGAGTAACGGTGGTTATCATCACCCATGAAATCGGGGTAGTGCGCGCCATCTGCAACAAGGTGGCGGTCATCGACAGTAACCGTATTGTGGAGCAGGGAGATGTTAAGCGGGTACTCGAGAGTCCGCAAAGCGGCGCGACCCGCTCGCTGATTGGAATGGGAGGGGAAGATTATGATTGAGTGGCTGATAAACGCTTTACAGGAATACTCTGGCATGTTGCTCGAAGGACTGGGACAGACGCTGTATATGACTTTTGTTTCTACGTTTTTTGCCTATGTGCTGGGCCTGCCGCTTGGGATTCTGGTGGTGGTCACCGCCAAAAATGGGATAGCACCGAGAAAGTATTTGAACATGGTACTCGGATGGATTGTCAATATTGGGCGTTCCATCCCCTTTATCATCCTGATGGTGGCGCTTATCCCGTTTACCAAATTTGTCGTTGGAAAGAGCATCGGCTCCACTGCGGCCATTGTGCCGTTGGTGATTTATCGCGAGACTTGTGGAGACGTCCCTGCAGGAGCTCGACGAGGGGGTCATCGAGGCGGCCAAGGCGATGGGGGCGAGTAACTGGCAGATTGTCTATAAGGTGATGCTGCCGGAGTCCGTCCCCTCCCTGGTGCGTGGGCTCACCATCGCGATCATCACGCTCATCGGCTATTCCGCGATGGCGGGTACGGTCGGCGGCGGAGGGCTTGGTGATCTCGCAATTCGCTACGGTTACAACCGTTATCAGGACGACGTGATGATTCTGACCATCATCATGCTCATCATCTTAGTCCAGTTGATTCAAGTTATCTTTAATCTTATTGCAAAGAAAATAGATAAAAAGAACCGTTTTTAAGGAGTGTAGTTTCATGAAGAATTTGTTCAAAAGAACCCTAGTTGCCCTGCTTGGAACCGTGACCGCGCTGTCTCTGGTCTCCTGTGGAGGAGGTAATACACCAGCCGCTTCCTCTTCGTCGACAGCTTCCAAAACCGGCACGGATCCTTCCTCCGCAAGTGGTGTGGTGCTGAAAGTCGGAGCCTCTCCTTCTCCGCATGCGGAGATTCTCAATTTTGTCAAGGATCAACTTGCGGAGCAGGGGATCGATTTGCAGGTTGTGGAGTTCACCGATTATGTTCTGCCGAACAAATCACTCGAAGCAGGAGAGATTGACGCAAACTATTTCCAGCATCAGCCCTATCTGGATGATTTTAACGCAAAAGAGGGTGCACACTTGGTCGGCGTAGCCAAGGTGCATTTTGAACCGTTCGGCATCTACCCGGGAAAGACCGCTTCCCTGGATGAACTGGGAGAAGGGGCGGAGATTGCCGTACCAAACGACACCACCAATGAGGCGCGCGCCCTCCAGCTTCTCGAAGCGCAGGGGCTTATCAAACTCAAAGAGGGCGTAGGCTTGGAAGCAACTGTCCGCGATATTACGGAAAACACGAAGAACCTAAAAATCACAGAACTTCCGGCGGAACAGCTTTCCCGTGCGCTTTCCGATGTGGACTTTGCCATCATTAACGGCAACTATGCGCTGAGCGCCGGGCTTTCCGGAAAAGCACTGGTCACTGAGGACACGGATACCGAGGCAAAGGATAAATTCCAAAACGTGCTGGCTGTGCGGGCCGGGGACGAAAACCGGGAGGAAATCAAGGCGCTGATTGCAGCCCTTACAAGCGATGAGACGAAAGAGTTTATGGAAAAGACTTATCCGGGCGTTGTGATCCCAGTATTTTAAACAGATGGATAAGAAAGCGGGCTTGCAAACTCAAGCTCGCTTTCGTTTTCTCCTCGAGAACCTCTTAATGATCCGGTGTGATTTTACATATTACTGAAAAATGGGGAATAAGATATGAAGATTTTGTAAAACACACTATCACTTTGTCTTCTGTTATGCTATAATAACCATATTCGTATGTTCGGCTGTCAGGGTGGGATTCTTCGAACGGCCGACAGTGCCCGTTGCCCGTCAGGGTATCAAAGCCGGTATATGCTTTTTATGTAGTAGCGGCAGAAAAGCGTGTGCCTGTTAGCAGAATTTCTCTGCGAGATATGGTCAAAAAGGAGCTATTATTGGATGAAAAAAATGAAACGTATTTTCGCCTTTGCCCTTGCCTGTGTCATGTTGTTTACATTGACTGCATGCGGGGAGCCGAAAGTGGAGACCTTGATCGATAAATACAGTGTCAGCGATACACTGGGAATTCAGTATCCGCTTGGTTCAGCATTCGACGAGTTCGACGGTTACTACGGTGTAACGGAAACAGGGGCATCCATCATCAATGACGTCGACTGTTATGGAAGCCTGCGTTATGATTTTATGTCCAAAGAAGGCAACGCCGTCATGGACGAAATAAATGAAGCGAAGAGCAAAGGAACCGCAACGGATCAGGAATTGCAGGATCGGTACAACAACGAGGTTATTCCGCAGAAAAAGATGATTGCCCGGATGTATGTATTTGATGCGGCCAGCCTGACAAACGCACTCAATGCGGGAAAAACTATGCAGGATATCACTGGATATGACGAAAACTACAAGATGATGGAAAAGGCGGGAGCCGCTTATTATTTCTGTTATCCTTCCAAAGAGGATACTACAAATCTCAAATCCCAGTCCAAGGGGATTTACCAAAAGCTCCGCAAGCTGATTCTTGCAACCAAAGACCAATTTGTCGTCTTAGGACTGACGTTCCAAAAAGCATTCCGGCCGGAAGTCGGACGCAAGTTGGACAATTTCTCAAGCTTTGATTTAAACGGCAATACTGTTACCAAGTATAACATGCTCGGCCGCCCGGTCACGATGCTCCACATATGGAAGCAGGAGGACTCCGAAAGTATGGAAACGCTCAAAGTGCTTCAGGAATTGGAAAACCAGTATGACGAGAGCCAGTTTAAGGTCGTCGGCATTGTCGCTGATCTGCTGACTGAAGATGTTCTTAAGACTACCCTGGAACAGACGACGGAAAATGGGATTTCCCTTACCAATATTGCCCCATCCAAGGAAGTTATCAACAAGGTTTTGGCCTATGTAACAACCTTCCCGTGTACGTTCCTTGTTGACTCCGAAGGTAAAGTGCTTGAAGTCATTGACGGAACAAAAACCGTCGAGGAATATCAGCAGTTGATCTCCCAGTATCTCTCGTAAACTTTACGCAAAACAGAAACAAGAACCCTTTGCCAATATTGGCAAAGGGTTCTTTTGATATAACGAAATCAGTTATCCTTGAGGCAATAGAGCATATCACAGCACAGCCAGCGTGGATGAGAAAATTCCGGCCAGAACTGGTTCCGACATAATTTGGAATACATCTTGCAGCAGCCGTTTTGGTCACAGCACATCTCATATTCTGGCTGACTCGGCTGTTCAATGGGAATACATTCACACGGGGTATTAGAACATCCGCTGCACGGGGTAATGGTACAGGGTTGCTCGCAGTTGGGATCCTGGTTTGCCTGTACAGGATTCAAGTTGGCAATCTGTTCGATATCCGGAATGTAATTGCCCTCGGAATTGTCGATTTGGTTCTGTGTACTAGCACTTGCCATAGTATCAACTCCAAAGAAAGATGGGAAGGGGGAAAGGCCCCCGTTCCTATTGTCATTGTATGTCCGTGATGAAATTTTGGTGCGTAAGTCCCCTGAGCAGAAACAAGAGACTTTGTTTTACATCTTTCGCGTTTCACCTGCGCTATAATCAGAACATCGGCATCAAATATCAAAGAGGAAACGCTGTGAAAGAAAATGAAAACCACGATTTATCTGGATGTCCTGCTTCTGGTCAATCTGCTTGTCAATTTCTTGCTCATCAGTGCCAGCGGAACGCTGGCAAAGTGTACTCCAAAGACAGGAAGGCTTGTATTTTCGACACTGCTTGCAACGGCCACAGCCCTGTTTATTTTTTTGCCGCCGCTTGGCACCGCAGGCTCCTTACTATTAAAGTTGGGAGTTGCAGCCGTAGTGACCTTTGCCGCCTTTGGGTTTGGAGGAATTCGCACCTATCTAAAAAATTTTGGAATTTTCCTGGGCGTCAATTTTGCCTTTGCTGGAATTATGATTGGAATATGGATGTTCTCCTCGTCGCCCCGTGTATATTCAAATAACGGGGTGTTTTATATTGATATATCTTTTCTGACCCTGCTTTTGTCCACGACTGTCTCCTATCTGCTCATTGAGCTTGGATGTAAGATTGTCAAGCATAAGCCGGCGAAGGAGGAGTATTATACAGTGCGGCTTACACAGGGGGAAAACAGCATCCAATGCCAGGCCTTTGTGGATAATGGAAACAGCCTGACGGATTTGCTCACCGGCTTGCCGGTAGTTGTGGCCTTTTATCCAAAGCTTATTGGGGTTTTGCCGACTCAGGTGGAGGAATATCTTCGGCGCGGGGATGTACAGCCTCTCGAAGATACAAATGATTTTCATTTAGTGCTGTATCACGGTGTGGGAGGAAGCGGGATGCTTCCGGCCTTTGTCCCGGACCGGTTTGAAATACTTTCCAAAGACGGCATTTCTGAGGACTACCGCGTTATGGTGGCCGTTTCCAGGGAAAAACTACGCCAGGGGGAATTCGATATTCTGCTCAACCGCGATATGCAGCCGTCATCTGCTAAAAAGGAGCGAGTGTTATGAAATATCAGTCAATCTCAACGAAAATCAGCATACTGCTGTATCCGCTGTTTGCAAAGCTTGGACTCATCCGCTCCGTACACTATATTAACGGCCCGGAAACACTTCCTGCGCCCTTAAGCAAAGAGCAGGAACAAGAAGCGTTCGCTCGATTGGAAACGGATACCAAGGCGGCGAGGGAGACGTTGATTGTACATAATCTCCGCCTGGTCGTCTATATTGCCAAGAAATTTGAATCCACGGGTATTGGCGTAGAGGATTTAATTTCCATTGGGACAATTGGGCTGATTAAAGCGGTTAATACTTTTTGCCCAAAAAAGAATATTAAGCTTGCCACCTATGCTTCCCGGTGTATTGAAAATGAAATTTTGATGTACCTGCGCAAGAGCCAAAACCGAAAGACGGAGATCTCCATTGACGAACCGCTCAATGTGGATTGGGATGGCAACGAGCTGCTCCTCTCCGATGTCCTGGGGACGGATAACGACTGTGTAAATCGGGATATTGAAAATGATGTGGAGAAAAAACTTCTCAACGATGCGGTTAACCGCCTGGGAGATAGAGAGCGCCGGATTATGCGCATGCGCTTTGGACTGGACGATGGAATCGAGCACACACAAAAGGAGGTAGCGGATACCATCGGAATATCACAATCCTACATTTCCCGGTTGGAAAAACGGGTGATAAAAAAACTTCGGGCCGATTTGGAGCATCAGGTATAGCCAGTGTGCCGCAGCATTCGACCCCTTATATGTTACGATAAAGGAAAAATGGCGGGAAGTGCATTCGATGATTTCTTTGATAGCAGCTATGGCAAAAAACAGGGTCATTGGAAAAGACGGGAAGATGCCTTGGCACATCCCTTCCGAATTGCGGCAATTCCGGCAGCTTACCATGGGGAAAACCCTACTGATGGGTAGAAAGACTTTTGAGGCGATTGGTGGCCCGCTAAAGGGCCGGAAAATCATAGTACTGTCCGGCAGCGGAGGTGGTTCTCAAGAAGGGGATGCGGTAACCATTTGCCATAGTCTGCCGCAAGCTCTGTTGCTGATCAAACAAGATGAAGAACTCATGGTCGCGGGAGGGGAATCACTTTACCGCCAGACAGTCAGTCTTGCACAGCGCATTTATCTGACCGTCCTTGACCGGGAATATGAAGGGGATGCCTACTTTCCCCTGTTCGACGCAAAAGAATATCGGGTACTATCAAATTATATGGTAGCCGGTGTGCCGGAAAGGAGTCT
Source organism: uncultured Oscillospiraceae bacterium (assembly GCA_900543705.1). Lineage (GTDB taxonomy): Bacteria > Bacillota > Clostridia > Oscillospirales > Ruminococcaceae > Pseudoruminococcus_B. The sequence continues at coordinate 5,826 of UQSL01000006.1, read as the reverse complement.
TCCAGGTTATACCTGCTTGTGTTATGAACGCTGGTAGGTTTTTGCCGATAAGATGTCAAATAAAAAAGATTTATAAAAAATGAAAGAGAAATCTGTGAAAAAATTATAGATTTCTCTTATTTCTTTACAAAGTTCTCAAAAAAATTTTTGATATTGATTAAAAAAAGTATTCATAAAGAGAACAAAAGTATTCTTTAAGGAAATACAGATAGAAATATTTTGGAAATATTGAAAAAATACAGAAAATATAGTAAAATATATCCATATGGCAATAATGGAAATAGGAGGAAATTCAATGAAAGAGAAACCATTTATTCATCTTCTAAAAAGCCCTTATCACTGCTACATATTTGATATCAATACAAATTCTATCGTGCGCGTCAGTGATGAGTTGTACTCCTATTTGCAGGCGGAGCAGAAAGGGATAGCTCCCCCTCTCTTATCTGCACAGGCGAACGAAGAACGGGGACGTCTGGAGGAAAACGGTTATTTGAAGACAAAACATCCAATCAAGATGGAAAATCCACAATGGAAAAATATAGACTATTTAATCAATCACCATATGGGACAGTTGATTTTACAAGTGACACAGCAATGTAACTTTCGGTGCAGCTATTGTGCCTATACCACAGGGGATGATTCTGTCCAGCGAGGACACAGCAACAAACGAATGAGCTGGAAAACTGCAAAAGCGGCGATCGATTTTTGGGCTGATAGAATCCGGCATTCCGCACATCCCTCCGTCAGCTTTTATGGAGGAGAACCACTGCTGGAATGGCCCCTCATTCAAAAGTGCATTGAATATGCAAAAGAAAAAGCAGAAGGGAAAAAGATTAGCTTTAATATGACAACAAATGCCACCCTTTTAACCACTGAGATGGCCCGCTTTTTTGTCAGAGAACATGTGTCGTTAATGATCAGTCTTGACGGCCCCAAAGAAATCCATGATAGAAATAGACGTTTTGCCAGCAATGGAGAAGGTACCTTTGATTCGGTGGTTTCTGTCTTGGAAACCATGAAACGCGAAGTCCCGGGTTTTCAGCAACTGTTGAGCTATAACAGTGTTGTAGACCCTTGTACCAGTACCAACTGCATCAGTTCATTTTTCGCTCAGATTGAATCGGATCAGAAAATGCCTTCCCTTCTTTCACCGCCGCCGGGAACAAGACTTTGGTTTTCTGATGACTACAGTATGGAAAATAGAGAAGCTGGTTTAATGGCACTTCTTCATCATCAGGAAATCATACCGTTAGAGAAGCTCGATATGTTTTCAATTAGTCAAGTTGAGGCAATTGATAAGCAGGCGAAACTGATGATCCCGATTCAGGAATTACCGGATTGTACTGGTCATGCAGGGCCTTGCATTCCTGGAGTTAGACGCCTTTTTGTCAGTGTTGATGGAACCTTTTTCCCCTGTGAGCGGTGCAGCGAAACCTCTGACAATATGAATATCGGAAATTTATCGGATGGCTTTGATATGGAGCAAATCGGAAGACTGATGAACATTTCTTCCGTAACAGAGGATAAATGTAAAAATTGTTGGGCTCTGTCATTGTGTTCAGCATGTGCTGTCGTTGTAGATAGTGAAAAAGAACGGTTTTCAGCGGATGCAGTTTATGCGAAATGTGGAAGCATACGATCAGAGGCAGAATGGAAACTAAAAAACCTGATTGCGTTAGATGAGACTAAGGATATGGGGAAAACTTTCGTTGAAGGAGAGCGAGTTTAATGAAAAAGCGGGCAGCGTTGTATCCGTACAATTATCATGTTACTCCACTCGTGCGATATCGACAGTTTATTCAAAAGTATGATTTGGTTTCTGTAGTAGCTCCTAAAGGGTTGTCTCTAGCTGGAAAAGATGCATCAGTTGCAGATGAAGGACTCTTTATTGGAATTAACGTGACAGATGATCTACTATCTGTACTGGATGATGTTGATGTATTGATCGTGGCGGAATATGAGTTGGATTCGGTACCTGATTTTAAATACCGTGTACTGAATGGGATATTGGATGCAATGAAACGCGGAAAAGACATATATTGTTTACAGCGGTTTGAAGATCCTACTGTTTGTTTTTTAAATCAGTATGCACAGGGGTGTAGAGTTCAATTTTTCTATGAATTACAAGAAGATAGGGTAGAGAGTGAGTCGGCTATTTCGATGATAAACACAGTGTCGACGCCTGTAGTGTGTACGATTGGAGTTTCAGAGACTAGTTGTAAATTTGAAGTTCAATTAGCTATGAGAAAAGTTTTTGAAAGCATGGGCTATTCAGTTTCTCAAGTTTTAAGTAAGAATTACGGTAAGATTTTGGGAGCGCATGCATTTCCTCAGTTTATGTTTGAACGTGGTCATACAGAGGAAGAAAAAATCCTAGCCTTTAATCAATTTGTAGGAAAGATAGAAAGGGAGGAAAACCCGGATTTAATCCTTCTTGGTATTCCAGGTGGTTTTCTTCCGATCAATGAAAATAACCCAAATCATTATTGTATTTTACCAACAGAAGTTACTCAGGCAATTCCAATTGACTATATGGTGGCAACAATTCTAGAAGAGCAGGTCCTAGAGAAATCACTACGCGAAATGAATAATATTTTGCACTATAAATATGGGGCGGTACATACTTCCTTTGCTGTATCCAACACACGCTTGAATATGAATAGCCTGATAGATATTTCGTTTGAAAAAGTTGTATTTGATATTCTTTCGCCAAAGGACTGTACGGATTTACCCTGTAAGCCTGAAAAGCTTCAACCACCATTCTACTGGATTCATAGTGAGGTACAGATGAAATCTTTATGTGAAGAAATCGAAACTATTTTATCTCGGAACTACGAAAACCAGTCTGCAGGCTATCGGATGGAGGGACGATTGAGATGACGAAATGCGAAATGGAAAGCTGGATTCGTCAGACCCTGGGAAAGCTGACAGGAATACAAATGGAAGATAAAACGGATATGTTAAATCTTGTGGACACCGTTCAGCTTTATTATTTATACTATGAAATTTGGCGAACGTTTGGAGTATACCTCTCTCAAGAGGACATCGAAAAAGGTGTATTTCGATCTACAGGCGCATTAGCAAACCGCTTGTTAGAAAAGGTATCCACTCGAACCTGAAAAACCAGCAGAAAAAAGGCAACCCGGGCAATATGAGAAAAGAGGTTTTTTCTATGAAAAAGCTGGCAAAAAATAGTGCGAAATTAAACTATAATGTCATGGCGTTTGACTGCACATGTAACGGTTATACGTGTAACTGCAGCTGTTCTCCTGCGACTTGGCAGAATACATTTGAAAATACGCAGTGGGAGAAGTTTCGGTACAACACATCTAGAGTTAGAGATGGTAAATAACTGAACTTTGTAATAAACAATTGAGTTAAAAATTGCCCGGGTTGCTTTTTTATTTTTTCTTCAAAGGTGATTAAATTGTATAAAAAAAATATATATAGACTATTGTTTGTCTTATTTTGTTTTGTTTTTATGTTGACCGGATGTACAACTGACGGCATACAAAAGCCAAAAAAGACCAGAGACAATGGCGAGAAGCTTACGATTTACTATGCTCAGGATAGCTTTAATATGAACAGAGCGGTCAGCTCGTACAATAGAGTAGCAAAGGAAGAATGTAAGCTGGAGGCCTATGAAGGAGATGCCGATACACTGGCAACAGAGGTACTGGCGGGTAAAGGTCCGGATTTATTTTTATTTGGAAGACTGGATTTTGATAATTTATATAATTATGTTGGAAAAGGAGTCTTTCAGGATTTAAATTATTACTTTGAACAGGATCCGGTGGATTGGAATAAATATAATACGGCAATCACGGATGCGGGGGTTTTCGGCGGAAAGAGATATCTGTTACCCTATAGTTATTTTATGGATTTATATGTTACAACGGATAAAACATTGGAGTCGTGTGGGATCCCGGAGGACATACAGCTGATAAGGACGGAGTATAGTGATTTGTTATCCTATCAGGAATCGATCAAGGCACAGGGAATGAAGATGTTCAGTAAAGCGCCTTCGAATTCCTTAATGAGCCTGGCTCAAAACTATATGGATTACGACAACAAGACGAGCCATTTTAATTCGGAGGAATTTCGTAATGCAATAGAAAAACAGAAAGAGCTTGCACAGATATCCGGTGCAGTACAACAAGCAACATTTCCAAACGATAAGTATGTATTTACGGAGGTGCCAATTGCATGTATGTCATATGTATGGTCAGAATATGCTGGGAAGATACCCGATGAGAGAGAACTTTTATATAGTCAAAGGGATGAGAAAAATGGCGGATACCTTGCAGATGTAAATTGTTGCGTAGCGATTAATGCAAATTCTGCTAACGGAAAACGCGCATTTGAGTTTGTGAAGTGGCTGATGCGGGAGGATACACAGTGGAATGAAGATATTACAGATAATCCAATTAATTTGGATGCTGTAGATTGGCAATTAACCAATGTTTGGCGCGACTATAGGAGTGAATCAGAAGATTTAAAACAACAATATATGGACATTATTCATAACATCACCGTGTGCAAAATACGGGATACGAAGTTTTATTATTCTGTATTTAGTACACTATGGCAGGATTATAAAGATGACAAAATAACTTTGGATACGTTTGTGAAAGAACTGGATAATAAGGCGAGTCTTTATTTACAGGAACTATAACTAGGAAAAACAGATTGTATAAGGAAAAAATTGCAAAAGGCAGGCAAGTGTGATACAATAAAGTCGACAGTAATCGACACTAATAGTGGAGAAAAACTGGAGGAGAATTATTGTGAAACGATTCAAGAAAGTTTTGAGTTTGGCACTTGCCTGCCTCTGTGTACTTATGGTTGTCAGCGGCTGTGGGACCTATGACGGGGCGCAGAAACCGAAAAAGATGAAGGATAACGGGGAACCGCTTACAATCTATTGTATGGAAGAGGAGCTTAGATCCAATCGGGCGATAACCCTGTATAATAATGTGGCAAAAGAGGGATATGAGCTGCAACGGTATGAGGGGAATATCTCCAATCTATCCACAGAGCTTTTGGCCGGGGGAGGACCGGACCTGTTTATATTCTGCCTGTCGGATTATGAATACCTGTACAATTTTATCGGCAGAGGGGTATTCCAGGATTTAAACTATTACTTTGAACAGGACCCGGTGGATTGGAGCAACTACAAGACCTCCATCACCGACGCGGGGGTGTTTGACGGAAAACGGTATGTCCTGCCGTACAGTTATGAGCTGAATTTGTACCTGACGACGGACAAGATTCTGGAACAGAGCGGGGTGCCGGAGGATATTCAGTTAATTTTGACCGATTTCAGCAATCTGCTGGAATGCGGGGACAGTGTGAAAGCACAGGAGATGAAGCTGCTGAGTAATACACCGCGGAATTCCCTGATGACGCTTTTGCAAAACTACATGGATTATGACAGCAAGACAACCCGTTTTGATTCCGAGGAATTCCGGGGCGCCATGGAACAGCAAAAAGAGCTGGCCCAATTTTCCGGAACGTCAAATGTGGGGGTACCGTCTACGAACATACTCTCTTCCCAAAAATATGTCTTTACGGAAGTGCCGCGTGCTTCATTGGGATATATTTATTCCCCGTATTATGCTGAAATGAGTGAAAAGTATCCGGATGAGAAAATGAAGTGACCCCAAAAAGTTAGACAATATTATTTCAAAGTAAAAATTGTTCAAGCAACTGAAAGGGCTTGTTGTCTGTGAATCGCAGGCGGCAAACCCTTTAGCTTTGGCTTGATGCGTCGGTTGTTGTAGTAATCGAGATATTCAATGAGTTCCTGTTTGAAGTGCTCCATCG
>UQSL01000005.1 GCA_900543705.1 uncultured Oscillospiraceae bacterium | reverse complement strand
CAGCCATAACCACATTCGGCGATATCCATAGGTATGGAAACACTTTTCTTGCTGTACAGAGATGATTTCAGCGGGGATTTTGAACGTGTAAAGGGCGTTCTGTGGCGTGAGCCGATTCATTCGCAACAGACGCAGAACTCTTAGGTCGATATTTATGTTATAAGGAATATAAAAAGGAAGGATTGCCAGTAAATCAATTAAGGCCATAAATGAAATGCGGGCCTTTTCCATCAGAAAAAAGAACGAACGTATGTTCTTGACTCTTTTCCAATTTTGGAGTACAATGGGAATGTAGAAAAGAACAAATGTTCTAAGATGGGAGGTGAAAAATCAAATTGAATTAAGTAGGGGGAGTCGAAAAAATTAATTTTAACCAAAGAGAATATTAAGTAGGAGGAAAGTATTTTATGGATGAAATGGTATATGTTACCCAAACATGGTTAAACAGAACCTATGGTAATGACAGCCGTTTTGAAAGGATTCCAGTAGAGGATGAAAGTGTAAAAGGACGGACAGGATGGACAACCATCTATGCGCTGACTCGAGCTTTCCAAATTGAACTTGGAATTGAACAGACTGCTGATAATTTTGGCCCGACAACCGTAGCGCGTTTTAATGAGCGTTGGCCAAACGGGATTCAACCTGCCGGGCCGGATGCAGAGGACAATGTTTATGCCATTATCCAGGGGGCATTGTGGTGCAAGGGATATTCTTCCGGGCACTACGCTGATGATGGTAGCCTGGATCGGCATTTTGATGATCTGGTAGCAGCGCATATCATGGAATTGAAACTGGATGCCGGTTTATCCATTCCTGATGGGGTTGTAACACTGAATGTTATGAAAGCCTTACTTTCTATGGATTATTTCGTGATTGGCGCCGGGACCGGCGGTGATGAAGGAATCCGGACAATTCAACAGGCATTAAACCGTGATTATGAGGATTATATCGGCCTGCGGCCCTGTGATGGGATTTATGGGCGAGGTACCAATGAAGCCTTGATCTACGCTCTCCAGAAGGAAGAGGGGTTGGATGTTGATACCGCCAACGGGTATTTTGGCCCGACTACCAAGCGGTTGTGTCCTACTTTGCCGGATACTGCTGGGGTGATTGACACTTCAACGGAATTGCGCTTGATTCGGCTTTTACAATACAGCCTTTATTGTAATGGGTTCACCAACTACGGATTGTTGGGCGTGTTCAATTCTACGACGGAACAGGCAATCAAAAATTTCCAGGTACACTACGCTTTGGAATCCAATGGAATTGCGGATTTAACAACCTGGATGTCGCTGCTCACCAGCTGTGGAAATCCTGATCGCCCAGCTAAAGCATGCGACTGTGCGACTATCCTGACGGCGGAAAAAGCGGCAACCTTAAAGAATGCCGGATATGAAGTCGTTGGACGGTATTTGTCCGGTACGGTAGTTGGCGGAGCAAGCAAGGCCCTGTCCCGGGAAGAAATTCAGATTATCTTTGACGCCGGCCTGCGATTTTTCCCAATTTATCAGGGCGGTGCTTATTATGCAGAATATTTTACGGAAGAGCAGGGAAGAAAAGACGCCTATTATGCCTATTCCTATGCGACCCAGCTGGGAATCCCCGCAAATACCATTCTCTATTTTGCGGTAGACTATGACGCCATGGACTACGAAGTGACACAGAGGATTATCCCTTACTTCAAGGCAGTCCATGAGGGGATGCTGAACTGGAATAAATACCGTGTCGGTATTTATGGGGCGCGCAATATCTGCACCCGTGTTTCGGAGATGGGATATGCTGTCAGCAGCTTTGTAGGAGACATGTCAACGGGATTCTCCGGGAATCTTGGATTTACCATCCCGGACAACTGGGCGTTTGACCAGTTTACCACAGTTACAGTCGGCAGCGGCGCCGGGGAAATTGAAATCGACAAGGACGGCTATTCCGGCCGGGATACCGGCGTGACATTCATCACAGAGGAGAAGACGGTAGATTATTGCCGAATTTGATCGTATTGACCGCAGTACCCTGATGAATACTCACTATTATGCGGATTACTACAATGCGAACCACACCGGTCTGGCTCAGACGCAGATTCCTGCAGAGTTTAATGACTACAATATCCTGGCGTGCTTGCAGCTTCTTTTTATCTATTTCTGGGATAAAGAGGACTATGAGAAAACGGATATGCTGTATCAGGAGATGATTACCCTGAGAAAGCTGAATCCATCCTACCGGACAATTTATGCGGATTTTGTGGACGCAGGCGGACAGTTTGAGATGGGTTATTAGTACTATGCTCCCCACAGAAGGACGACGATGAATGTTTTTGTGACGGCAACCTATTTCACAAAGGATACCATTCGACAAATGCATCGGGCTGATAATTGGTTGACTTTTATGGGTTCGCTCATTCCAGGTGCTAGTCTAATTTTAACAACTCTATTTGAAGTTATGTTGGATGTAGAACAAAATGGAGGTCTTAATTTGGGAGGTATCCTCCAGGATTCAAGTACTGGGGCCATTCGCGATCATGCCTTCGAAAAATTGGTGAAACGATTAAAAGGACCAGAATGGATTTCAATGTGTATGAGTACATTGTTCAGTCTAGTTAGTGCTGTTAATTATGAAATTGCCGGTGAAGGAAGAGAAACCTATGTGAAGGATGGTGTAACCCTCCAGGACGGGGATTCCTATATCAATGTCAGAGTATTTTACGATATGGGAATTGAACAGCATGATTTCTGTTTTTATTTCCGCAATGGTTACCCGCTTGTTACTAGTCTCGAGGACTATATTTCTCGTTGGGATAATGATCCGCAAGGTATGTCGGTGTCAAGACAGAACGCAGAACTGTTTGCGGGACAGGGATATGTACCAAGTGAACATCACCAGACCAGAGGACAATATTGGGATTATGCCGTGGATGGTTTGATCTAAAAATAGTTTGCTCTAAAGAAATGGGCCTCTCTGCTTTAGCAGAGAGGCTGTTTTTTATCGACAAATTATTGATAGAAAAAAGAGATATTTTTTCTTATATATGGTAATATAGATCATGATTTTTAATAAGTGGAGTTGAAATTACTATGCTTCAACATCGATGTCCGTGGTGTGGGGAGAAAATACAAATCCTCGATTTTATTTGCAGTAAGGCGAAATGCCCTTATTGTACAGAAAGGTTTAATTTTTATAAAAAGAGATTTGTAATCTCATTTATTATATTTTATATTCTTATTTATATTCCGATTAGCGGAGAAACGAGAGCCGCTATAAGAAATATGAGATTTTCTGATTTTTGGTTTTTATTTATCTGCACAATGGTAATCAACGCTTTTTTTATTTACTTGTGTTTAAGGGTGCCATATAAAAGAAATCGGGAAACAGAGAAAAAAACTGTACCGGTTTTTATACAATGGGAGAAATACTCAAACCGGGGCCTGTTCAATGCACGATTCAGTGTTTTGAATGGAGAGATCTTCCCCGCCTGTTTTCTGAACTCGGAGGGGAAACCCATCAGTACGCCGGTTTGCGTGGTACTGGAAAACCTGAAATGGGAGAAAGGGAGACGGTGCCGCTGTACGATAAAGGTAGTGCTGGACGAGGTTCCCGAGGAAGGGCTGTTTTACCGTGGAAACCGCTTTTATTTGTACCATAACCGGAAGAAAATTGCGGATGGAGAAATAACCTGACAAAAGACAGACGGGGACGGTGATATGGGAATTGAACAGCACGATTACCGTTCTTATTTCCGCAATGCAATGGCTACTCGCTTGTTACAAGTTTGGAGCAATTTGTGAGCCGTTAGGATGATGATCCGAAAGGTATGTCGGTGTCAAGACAGAACGCTGAACTGTTTGCGGGACAGGGATATGTACCAAGTGAATACCACCAGCCGAGAGGACAATATTGAACTATGCCGTAGATGGTTTGATCTAAAAGGAACGGAAGGACGTGTCCGTTCATTAGAGTATTTGCTTTCCGATGAGATCGTCCATCAAATCGAAACTGAGCAATGCTTCGCTTTGCAAGTTCTAATGCGGGGATTCGTCCCCGCGCGACGAGTCTGCTTTTTGTTGTTGAACAAAAAGCGAGGTCAGGGGGACTGCGCTCAAATCCCCCTGACAACCCCCTTCTATGCTGCTTGCTCCGTTTCCTCTGCCGACAGACAAAATAGAGAGTGGCCATGATCTAACGGAAGCGGCCGTTTAGGACGGCTCTGAATAAAGCAGGGCAGGGACTGCAAAAATCCCGAAGGGACAAGTCCTCTCCGGGGATTTATTCAGTTTAAAACCGCGAAACCGATGTCAAGATAGGTAGCAAACAGCAACCAGGCGAGATAGGGAATTAGTAAGTACATGGCGGACTTGCGGATACGGGCAAACAGAACCATTGTCACGATCACAAGAATATCCAGTATCAGGATAACGATGACTGAAAGCCAATACGCCTGGAACCGGAAAAAGACGATGCTCCAGAGAAAATTGACGAAAAGCTGCGCGGCATAAAACCAAAGTGCCCGCTTCTTTTCCCCCGGTTCGGCATCGGATTGATAGATAAGATACGCTGCAATACCCATCAGCGCATAGAGAATAACCCAGACCACCGGGAACACCCATCCCGGCGGGGAAAGCGGAGGCTGACGGAGCGCCTGATACTCCCTGTTGGAATTTCCCGAAAGCAAAGAGGACAAAGCGCCGACCAGCTCCGCAAGAACAATGCTGATGGCTAAATTCCATCCATGAATCTTCTGTTTCAAAGTTACCATCCTCCTTTTTACTAAAATATGTAAGGGAGTGGACGAATATACAATCAAAGACGACGTAAATTCATGGACTGGTAAAAATTTCTGATTTAAATATGGTTGCTCGCAAAATTCCTCGGACAGGGAGTGTATTCTAAACCCAATCGCAGGTGGGCCATTTGTCCCGGCCGGGACAAATGACCAGAAGACCCTATTTGGACTTGTCCTTCACTAGTGACAGAACCAACTCTTGATCCGCGTAGGGGTACAGCTTTCCGTCCCATTTTAAGCTGGGGCCTCTGCCGCAGTTTTTCATGCATCCGGTAATCTTGTACAGAAATCCTCCGGCTTTGCTGATAGAGCCGCTTGTTACCTCAAACCGTGTTTCAATAAAGGCGTGAAGTTTGGCGCAGTTTTGGCGCTGACACCGCTTGTCCCCGCACACTTCCAGGCGGTGCGGAGCCTCCTCGGTGCGAAGGCTGGGATAGCGCTTAATAATCGCAGCCAGAAAGGAGGGTTTGAGGCCCATATGTTTTGTGAGTGTTTGAAGCGCATTAGCCGGGATAACATCTCCATTTTCCCTCTGCACCTCCCGCAGCAGCTCAACCAGGGCGGTTTGGTTGTACGGGGCGCCCTGTCCCCGATAAAATTCGATGGCATCCTCCAGATTCCAATGTTGTTCAGACATAACTATATCCACTCCGTTTCCCTGTCCTATCCGGTACATGTTGTTGCATCCGGTTTTCTTTGCTTTTGATTAGTGTATTCCGCTTTTGCCATTTTATCAGATTCCATGAAAAAAAGATAATTTAAAAGAATAGGCAGTTGTGCTATGATATTAAGCAAAAGGAGGAGTACGTTATGGCAAATAAAATCGTCAAAAACTGCGGCTTCACTCATATCTGCCTGTTTGTCAGTGATTGGGAGAAATCTCACCGCTTCTACTGCGAGGGACTGGGCATGAAAGAGACCGCCGCATGGGGCGAGCCCGGTTCCCGCGCCTGCATGCTCGATTTGGGTGACGGCAATAACATCGAGATGTTCGAGGCAAAAAGTGCGCATGGGGAGCACGGCCCGTGGGAGGCAGGAACCTGGGGCCATCTGGCGCTGCGCACCGATGATGTTCAGGGGGCGTTCGAAGCGGCAATCAAGGCAGGCGCAAGGGAAAAATCTGCGCCGAACAAGGTTGCACTCAATACTGTCCCACCGACCCCGCTGCATGTGGCATTCGTTTATGGCCCGGATGGGGAGGAAATCGAGTTTTTCCATGTGGCCAATGGGTTTACGGCGAATACTGCCGATGTGAAAGAGAAAACACGGGAGCCATAGACTCCCGTGTTTTGTTATTTGCGTATATCGGAAATTTCCTCTAACGGTTTGCGCAGCCTAGCTTCCGGTTGTTCTGCGGGGCAGCCTAAAGGGGTGACCGCCACTACAACGTCGGATTCTTTCAGCCCCAAAACCTGCTTGACCATCGTTGCGTTGAATGCGCCGAGCCAACAGGTGCCAAGTCCAAGCTCCGCAGCCTTGAGGATCATAAAAGTCGTAGCGATGGAGCAGTCTACACTTGCGGTCGACTGTCCGCAGGACATCATGCGGTCAAGCGTCGCCCAGACGACAAGCGTCACCGGTGCCTGTCCGACCTGCTTCTGGTTGGAACAGGCTGCCATCAGGCGCTGCCGCATGTCGTCGTTTGTCACCGCGGTAAAATGCCAATTTTGTGCGTTGCTGGCGGAGGGGGCAAGCCTGCCTGCCTCCAATACCTGTTCAAGCAGCATGTCAGGGACGGGCTTGTTCTCATAGGAACGAATACTCCTGCGTGTACGAATGAGTTCATCAAAGGACATGAGACATCTTCCTTTCTGCTCGGGGAAATTCCCCGGAGCCAGTGCGTATTCCATCGGTCCACCGATCCCACAGACATGGAGTCGGGGGCTGTTGCCACAGGTGAGTACGAAGTAATCACCTTCTTATTCCATTATACTACACTGCGTAGACCATTAAAACCGTTTTTTACCAACTCTCTGAGGATCTCCTCCCCGAAAAAATCCTCGACAGGGCAGAATATGGTCACCAGCCGGCCAAAGGGCGGTCCTAATTTGGAACGCGGTTGCTTTTCCCCGCAGTTGGTTACATACATCTTCTGCTGGAGGGAGGTCGTTGCGGAACCCATACAAAATCCAGCCTTGTAAAGCTCGCGGACAAAATCCTCATACTTACTGATTATCAGAAAATCCATGCTGACGGGACTTTTCTTTTAAAACCCGGCTGTGTGGAATCTTTCTTCCGGCGGCTCCCCGTACTATCATTGTCTTTTCCCCGGATAGTTTTTTTGGAAGAGCGTTTGCTTTGCCCGTTTCACACAGTATGCCAGATGTACCAGATTATTTCCTCCTGTTCGGGCTGGTATTCAGGATACATTACAGGAGTAAAAATGTCATCGTAATAAATTGGATAAAAATTTATGAATGGAGGAAAACAACATAAACTCAAAGAAAAACTGCCCGCAAACATGTTTGCGAGCAGTTTTTGCGGTTATGCTTATTGTACCTTATCCATGGTGGTGAGAGGGTCGACATATTCGCCGTCCTGTTTGAGCTCAAAATGGAGATGGGCTCCGTCTGCTAATTCTGCCTTAAAGTTCGGAGCGACCGCGCCGATAACCTGGCCGATTTCGACCTCCTGTCCTTCTTTGACGCTCATGGCATCGCTCAGGCCCTTGTAGACACTGACAAGTCCTCCCTCATGGGTGACTTCGATAACTGTGCCCCACATGCCGTCGTTTTCAATCTTTGTGACGGTGCCGTTTGCAACCGATTTAATGGGGGTACCGGCCTCGGCCACGATGTCAACGCCGTTATGGGTTCTCCAGTCACCGAGCGTCTTGGATTTGACGAGTTTTCCTGCGCTGAAGGTCTGGAGCACATCACCAGATGCGGGCAACATGAACTGCAGTTCTTGCGATTCTTCCTGCGCCGTCTGCTGTGCGGATGTGCCGGATTGCGCGGATGACTGGCCCTGCTGTGCTGATGATTGCGATGAGGAGGATGACGGCTTTGACTGAGAGGACGACGATGTCGATGACTCGGTCGGGACTCCCTCCACTGTTTTTCCTGCTTCCTCTAATCTTGAAACACCTCTTTCCGGTTCACTTTGTACTGACTGGACCTGGCTGCTGCTTGGCGTCTGGTCTGGATTATTCGGACTGGTCAGTCGGTCGGTTGTCTGCTGGACAGCAACCCAGGCCGCTGCTCCTGTTCCAACCAGACAGGCTGCAAGTACCATGTAAAAGCCCTTCCCAGTCAGAAATTTTGCAAATTTTGATTTTGGATTTCTACTGTTCATAGTTCCTTCCTCCGCAAGCTGTTTTATTGTAGAGATAAAAATATCGTTGCAATGGATGTGTACTATCAGTATTTTCGGTTTTACCGGCCTTTATTCACTTGGGAAAAATCCAGGCTGACGAAACCGTCAGCTGTAAACCGTTCTGGTGAAAACTTTCTTTATTTCCAAAATTTTCTAACGGTAAATTGCCGGAGAAAAAAGGCATACAGAAATCGTTATTAGATTATGTTTTTCGGTAGTAAAGAGGAAAAATTTCTGTTTGCTCTGACGGTTGCGATTCCCCTTTGAGTGGGGTATGATAAATCCTATATAAGATTGTGCGGCTGGTGATCGGCCATGCAGGGGAAAAGGGAAGCGCTGCCGCGTTTTCAAAAAAGGGGTTTTGAGAGTGGAGCTAGCATCAAAGGTACTGACACAGGTCATCGTGATGTTTTTGTTGATCGCGGTGGGATATATCTGTGATAAGGTGGGACTGGTCACAAGGCGGGGAATCAAACAGATGACGGATATTGTCCTGTTGATTGTATCCCCGGCGGTCATCATTCAAGCCTATAACCAGGACTTTAACCCGACGCTGGCAAAAAATCTCGGGATTGCCTTTCTTTATGCGATAATCTCCCATGTGGTAATGATTCTGCTTTCCCGGTTTTTGTTCAGTAGGAAAAACCCGGGGAAATATCACATTGACCGGGTATGCAGCATCTACACCAATTCCGGATTCATGGGAATCCCTCTGATTCTCTCAGTACTTGGGGATGAGGGCGTCTTTTACGGCTCCGCGTTTATCGCTTTGTTCAACATATTCCTTTGGACACAAGGTGTTTCCGCCATCCGGGGCCACCGGGAAGGGCCTGTCAAGCCGAAAGAACTTGCCAAGCAGCTATTACTCAACCCAGGTGTTATCGGGATTTTGATTGGGTTTCTCATCTTCTTTACCCCGCTCTCTCTTCCTGATGCACTCGGTCAGGCGGTAGGGCATATTGCCAACCTGAATACTCCGCTTGCCATGATTATCATCGGTACCTATATTGCACGGGCAAATATCCTGCGTGCACTCAAGGAGTGGAGAATCTATTACACCTCGTTTATTCGCCTGATTGCGTTCCCGCTTCTTATGATCCCGATGTATCTGCTGATTCCCTCGGATTCCCTGGTTTATCTTGCCAATTTCATTGCAATGGCCTGCCCGGCTGCCGCCGCGACCTCCATGCTTGCGGCGAAATACGGCGGGGATGCGCTGTATGCCTCAAAAATCATTGCGATTTCCACGGTGCTGTCGGTGTTGACGATCCCATTGATGGTCATGGTAATCGGATATATCCTGTAACAGGGGCGGAGACCTTTGCCGGGTGCTGTAGTGCCGTTCGTGAACCGGCCGGTCTCTGCGGGCTTTCCCTCGGGGCGGTATTGGCGCCGGACAAGGTTCGCTCTCCCGTTTTGATCGGAACTCATTTTATAATGCCCAAAACTATGCTTAAAATTCAAAATTTATGCCAAAGTCCCTGTTTGCACAGACCGGCATGGAGAATCAAAAGATAATCAGCCTGACAAACTCATCCTGGCTTGGTGTGATACAGCCTTCCGGTGAAGTCTCACTCAGACCTCTTTCACAATCGGATGGTTTTGTTCAAGGGGCTTTTGAGAACGGTAGCATTCCCAGTTACGGTCGAAGAAAGTAATCGATCCAAAGAGTGCAAAAGAAATTTTTCGAAGACTTTCTTAAGACTTTTGAGCGCTAGCTTATCGGCAAAAGCCTCAAAAGAACGCGAAAGATCAAAAGCGGCAGGTTTACGGGATGGACAAAGGAACCTTCCAGCGCATAGGATAAAAAGGGCATGCCGAACAGGATGTCCGAAGGCCCGGTTCGAAAGAGGGCCGGGCCGGCTCCTGTTTTCATGGTTCTATGACGGAGATATCCCACACAGCGGGGTGTTGCCGCAAAAGCCCGCGCGTTTTTTTGCAGCACAGAGGGTGGCATTTGATTCAAACGCCGGTACACACGCCCATAGTGCAGGCCGGTCGAAAGCAGATTGTTTACGCTTTGACGGCAAAGCGCGCTTAAAATTCCCCCGGGAAGATACAGAATAGGAGGCGCCTCCGTAAAACGGAGACGCCTCCTATGATTCAGTCTGAGAAATATACGGAAAATGGAAATCAGCGTAAATTAACCTTTGAGTGCTTCGAGTTCCTTTGTCACTCTGGCGAGCTCCTCCGGAATATTGATGTGCTGCGGGCACTGCGGGGTGCAAGCACCGCATGCGATACAGTGGGAAGCGAGTTTCGACTCATTGTTCGCGTTGAAGTACCGGCTGAGGATGAGCTGTTTATTTTCCGTTTTTTTGTAGTCGTTATATGCGGCAAACGCAGCCGGGATATCAACGCCGTTCGTGCAGTCCATGCAGTAACGGCATCCAGTGCAGGGGATTGGTTTGATTTTATCAAGCTCTGAGAGTACCGTGTCAATCACCTTGTATTCCTCGTCGTTCATTGGCTTGAAATTTGTGAAAGTAGCTACGTTGTCCTGCATCTGCTGCATGTCGGACATGCCGCTGAGGACAATGGCTACATTCGGCAGGGAAGCGACCCAGCGAAGCGCCCAGGCGGAAACCGAGAGGTCCGGGTTGTAGGCTTTCATCGGGGCTTCCACCGCCGGGGCAAAGGAGGAGAGGTAGCCGCCGCGGACCGGCTCCATAACCATGACGGGGACGTCATGCTTGACGGTCAGCTCATAGAGCTCTTTCGCGTCTCCATTGTGCCAGTCGAGGTAGTTTATCTGCAGCTGGCAGAAATCCCAATGGTGAGAGGAGAGGATTTCCTCCAACAGTTCCTTGTCCGCATGGAAGGAAAAGCCGATGTTGCGGATTTTTCCCTCTTTTTTCTTCTGCTCCATAAACTCGTAGGCGCCGAGCTTCTCCCATTTCGGGTACACACCGCGATTGGTAGAGTGCAGAAGATAGAAGTCTATGTAATCCATCTGCAGGCGTTCCAGATGTTCGTTGAAGATGCGTTCCATATCCTCCTTGGTTTCACACAGCCAAAGAGGGAGCTTGGTCGCCACATAAAAAGAGCTTCTGTCATATTTTTTCAGCGCCTGGCCGACGAAATTCTCCGAATCCTGGTCATGATAGACATAGGCGGTGTCGAAATAATTCAGGCCATGGGCCATAGCGTAATCCACCATTTCCTGCGCGGCGGGATAGTCGATTTTGCCTTCCGATGTTTTCGGGAGTCGCATACAGCCGAAAGCCAGACGGGACAGTTTGGAATCAAGACGGTCAAATTGGCGTTTATCCATAATAATTTCCCTGCCTTTACCCTTTATTTTGAATATTTCTAAATAAATTGTATCATAAAGAAAACATTTTGCAAAGAGTTCCGCTGAAACCTTTGGGTTTTATTGACCTTTTTGTTCAATTGGTTTAAAATAGATATGATTATTTATCAGTTTCGCGAAAAAGCGCAGATAAGTCATCAAATCCGTGTTTTTTTGGCAGACTTTCGCTGCCATGAAAAAGACCGTCTGTCCATGACAGAAACCGAAGGCACGGCAGTTTGCATCCTTATACTTGAAAGAATCAGTGTCCGCTTGTGGGCAATTTGGAGGTCTCACCATGGAAATACAGATTTCACCTTCCCTGTTGGCTGCGGATTTTTCATGCCTGGCCGATGAGGTTCGTGCAATGGATACAGCGGGCGCGGCGCTTCTCCATCTGGATGTAATGGACGGGCATTTTGTGCCGAATATCTCCATGGGCCCCTGTGTGATTTCCGCTCTGCGGAAGCACACCCATGCGCGCTTTGACGTACACCTGATGATTTCCGATCCGCTTCGCTATGTGGAGGACTATGTAACAGCAGGAGCGGATCTTATCACCATTCACGCGGAATGTGACAGCGATATTCGCGCGACGATTGACAAAATCCACTCCTTTGGCAAGGCGGCGGGCCTTGCAGTCAAACCGGCAACCCCGGCAAGCGTCATTGTCCCATATCTTGGGGATATCGAGATGGCGCTGGTGATGACCGTGGAGCCCGGTTTTGGCGGACAGAAGTTTATGGAAGGCCCGGTCACAAAAGTGGCCGAGCTGTATGAGCTTGCCAAGCAGCAGGGCGTTGCCCTCGACATCGAGGTGGACGGCGGAATCTCTGCCAAAACTGCTCGGACTGTGTGCAAGGCAGGGGCAAATGTCCTCGTTGCGGGCTCCGCGCTGTTCTCCAAAACCGACTACCGCGACGCAGTGGAGGAGCTTACGCGGATAGCCAAAGAATCCTTCCGCGGCTAAACACTATCCAGTACAGGAGGCGAGCAGGGAAACGGCTCGTTCTTCAATGAGCGGCTTGGCATGCTCCTCGTAATAGGCTTTGACATATTTTCCGCTTTTGAGCGGTTTTGCGTATTCCAGCAGCAGCCTGGAAATCTGCCCGGAACAGCCGCTATTTGGTAAGACAAGCAGTACATAACCGCCCTTTGTCTGGTACAGGGAACTTTCGCGAATGGAGGAGAGCAGTTCTTCCTTGGCGCGGCGGCAGCAGGAAAAGAGCGGATCGATTTCCTCAAAGGCAAAGACCAGGGGGTTTTCCGGGTTTTGTGCATGGGGATAGGAAGTACTCAGCACAGTAAAGGCAAAGATGCAGCCGCCGTCTTCACTTGGGTACACTTCCACAAGCAGTTTTCCACTCGAAGCGTCAAACCCGGTTTGTAGTTTGGCCCGGGTTAAAATGGATAAGATCAGATTTTTGGTCGCACGGCTCTCACTGCTGAGCTCCTCATAGGTGACGTGGTAGCGCTCCATATCCGCCTTGGTGAGCGTTGCTTTCATGCTGTTTTGGCCGATACATTCAATTTTCAAGTGCAATCGACTCCTTATGCGCGGCCGTGTGCGTGCGGTACGGCGCAGTGATTTTCATAGAGTATGGGCCGCACACTCGGCGGCCCGCAACGAGAGGTGAGCAGATAATATGATTATGGGCAACCAGCGCGGTATCATGCCGACCCAGTACAAAGAACCTGCATTTTCCTCCGGGATTTTCAAAATGGACGACCCGGAGTATCTATATATTCCGCTGATTCCTTCCGCTAAACTGCTCTTTGAGCAGGGGTTCAACGTGTTTAAGGAGCAGCCTTTTTTTCAAAATGAAGCAAACGGAGATTATTTTTACCCCTCCATCAATGGCTTTTTCAAGGAGGAAATCACTCTCGACCTCCCTTATCTTGGACAGACTAGATGTGCGAGAATCACGAAGATCGATTCGATTATCTCCGAATTTGAGGAAAGTGAAAAACGGGGCGCCGATGGAGTGCGTTTTGAAAAGATTATTGAGCTTGCTCGCAGATTCGGCGTGATCTGTGAGCTTGATGGACGGCCTGTCGCCGACAAACTGGAAGAGGCAAAAGCACGGGGTGTGACCCGAGTCGTCGCCGATGCGGTGGAGGATGAACCCTACCAGAGTGCGGCGATGGCCGTTTTGCGATACCACTCTGAGGAAGTGGTCAAGGGGCTGAAGATTGCGGCAAACGCACTTTCTGCAAAGGAAAAGAGCATCTGCGTCTATATCCGGGACATGGAACTCGGCTACCAGTTTCCAAAACAGTTTGAAGACATCCCGGTGGAGCGTGTCAGGGGCAAGTACCCGGTGCGTTATACGATGCAGGAAAAGGCGGAAGCCGAACAGCCGACTTTGTTTTTAGGCGCCGGCGCACTGTACCATCTTTATCGGGCGGTTTGTCTGGAGATTCCTCACCACACGGCGATTATCACCGTTTCCGGCAATTGCCTGAAAACACCTATGAATGTGGAAGTGCCAATCGGCACCCCAATCGGCGCAGTGCTGGAAGTCTGCAAAATCAAATACAAGCCGGATACAATCGCCATTGCCGGGTCCATGAACGGCGTTTCCGTCATCAACAGTGAAATCCCGGTCGGGCATGCAACCAAGGGGATTACGGTGCTGCGCTCGCCGCGTAAGACGCATTTTGAATGTATGGGCTGCGCTCACTGTATGGATGCATGCCCGGCGCACCTGATGCCATATTATCTATACATGCTGAGTAAGGCGGGCCAATATAAGGAATGCCAGGAATACCTGCTCGACAGCTGTATTGAATGCGGGGCCTGCTCCTATGTCTGCCCATCCAGAATTGATTTGCTCTCCTATCTCAGGGATGCCAAGGAACACCTGAAGCAGGAGAAAACACAGGAGGAAGGTGACGGACATGAGAGCTAAGATTACCAGCGCCCCATTTGTGCGCGGGAAAAATTCCGTCCCATGGATGATGACAACTATGCTAATTGCGCTTTCGCCGCTTGTGGTAATGTCAGTATACTATTACGGCCTGCGCGCTTTGATAGTGACTGCGATAAGCGGGTTTGCCTGTTACCTACTGGACATGGCCTGTATGTTTTTGGTGGAACGCAGAGTGGAACCGCTCGATCTTTCCGGGCTCGTCACGGGAATTACAATGGCAATGCTCATGCCTGCCTCAATTCCGTATTATGTGCCGGTTGTCGGGGCATTTGTGGCAATCGTGGTAGCTAAATGGCCGTTTGGAGGATTTGGAAAAACCCCCTTTAATCCTGCGGCTGTGGGAATTGCCTTTTTGAGCATTACGTTTTCCAAGCAGATGTTTTTCTACCCGCTCCCCTTTGCAAACCTGGGACTTGAAAGCGAGGTCAGCACGACTCTTGTGGAAAGCACCTCTGCGATGCTCAAGCTGGAGGGAATCCCCAATTTTGGCAAAATGGAAATGATACTCGGCAAATTCCCGGGGCCGATGGGGGTTACTAATATTTTAGTCGTCGGAACTTGTCTGTTATTACTCCTTGCACTCGGCTCGGTGAGCTGGCACGTCCCCGTCACGATGCTTGCAACAATGGGAGCTTACGCCTTTTTGTTCCCGCGAGTCATGTCCAGCCGGATCGGCTCCGCATTTTATGAGCTTGTCTCCGGCGGAATTGTCTTTGTCGCAGTCTTTATCGCAGGGGATACGGTAACCGCCCCTAAAACAAAGCCTGCTAAGATAATATATGCTTTTTTGGCGGGTCTGGTCACGATGCTGTTTTCCCGCTATGGGGCGTTTGAGGTAGGGGCCTGCTTTGCAATTGTCGTCCTCAACAGCATCTGCCCGCTGCTGGACCGTGCCTGCACCTATTTTTATTACCACAGGACACAGCTCAAACAGCGCTCTTTGGCGTTTGCAAAGAACTATACCAAACAGGCGCAGGCTGCCTTGGATGTGTTATCCTCCAAGAAAAAAGAGGAGAATTCTCCATACGGGAAACATCCGAAAGAGACAAAAGAAGAGACTAAACCCGGGCAAGAGGGACAAAACTGACAAAAGGGGGGTCTCACGCAGATGAACCTGTCACTTCTAAAAAAGAACCGGCGTAAAATGGCTCCAATGAACGGACTACTGACTAAAAACCCCGTGCTCATTAATGGGTTGGCGCTTGCCCCGGTCATTGTGGCGAGCACGACGCTGAAAAATGCGCTGGTACTTTCCATCGGCATGGCTATTACCATGATTCCGACCATGCTGCTGTCGCTGTTTGTAAAAAGCAAACGCGATCACTGGTCCCAGACTCTGCTGTATATGATCTGTGCAGCCATCAGTTATATCCCGGCGGCTTTCTTAATCCGCCGCTATTTCCCGACGGAAATGGGACTGGTCGGTATTTACCTGCCGATGGTGGTGGTCAACTCCATTCCCATTACCCGTGCCCAGTTATTTGCAGGGCGCCGCAAGCGGGGGTTTCTAGTGGTAGATTTAATTTTCCAGGTCCTGGGTTTTACCCTCGCCATCTTCCTTGTCGCCGCGGTGCGGGAATTTCTGGGCGCGGGGACGCTATTCGGCGTTGCTGTAGGAGGCGGTTTCCGGATTGAAACAATTCTCTACCCCTTCGGAGGATTTTTTGTCGTGGCATTTTTGGCGGCCCTTTTTCAAAAGGGAAATGAAATCAGCAAACGCCTGATTGACCGTCTGGGAGAGGTGGAAGAAGAGGTGAAGACGGAAATAAAGGAATTCGAGGAGTTTGAAGAAGAGGAGGAACGCGAATGACAGCGATGATTGGCGATTTCTTTGTGTATATGCTGATGGCACTCAGTGTAGAAAACCTCCTCTTTACCAGAGGACTCGGCATCGGTAAGACGATGATGATTGTTAGGAAGCCCGTCTATCTGGTTTCCTTTGCCTGGGTGCTCTCGGTTGTGATGGTTGTTACAACCTGCCTGTCATGGGGCATTTACCGGCTTCTTCGGACTGTCGGCTTCTTATATGCATTTTATCCGCTGATTTACCTGCTTTGTGTATCCCTTGTCTTTATTCCCATGACTGCATATTATCAGCATTTCAAGCCGGAGCAATATGAACAGATGAAACGCGTGCTGCGGCTTGCTTCCTTTAATACCGCCGTCATCGGCGCTTCCCTGATTGCCATGCAGGGGATCTTGACCTTTCCTCATGCTCTTGGCTTTGCCGTGGGTTCGGCGATTGGTTTTACCATTGCTTTGCTGCTGGTAGGAGAAGGCCAGAGGGTTCTTTCCCTTAAGCAGGTTCCCAGAGCGTTTCAGGGCCTTCCCATTACTCTGTTGTATATTGGCATTTTGTCACTTGCATTTTATGGACTTATCGGGCACCAGCTCCCGGTCTGATTGCGGAGGAGAGTTTCATGAAGAGAACCAGAAAAATTAAACGCTATAACCGAATTTACCGGACCGGGAAGCACAGGGTCCGTCCCCTGCAGGTAGTCCTGATTACGATTGGCTGCCTTGCGCTGTTTTTTGTGGGGTTTAGTGTGATTGGGCCGATTTCCGATTATTTATCGGGAAAAATCGACCCGGCTTCCTCTTCCTCCACACTGGTTTCGGTGTTGAGCAGTTCCTCGCAGGAAGAATCCTCCTCGGAAGAATCCTCCGGATCCGGGGCTGTGGCGGTGACAGCAACGCACTCGGCGTACCTGCCTGCAAGCGCGGTACGCAGCACCTCCTCGATTGACACGCTGATTTCTCAGCTGCAGGCTCTGGACATCAACAATGTCGTACTCGAGCTCAAGGATGAAGACGGCGTCATTTACTATGATTCAAAAGTGGAGACCGCTGTCAATGCAGGCGTTATCTCTTCCAATCCGATTGATCTTCCGGCGGTCATTGAGCGTTTTACTGCAAGCGGTATTACTGTGACCGCTAAGCTCCATGCCTTCCAGGATGACCCGGGAGCAAAATATCTGGGGGCTCTGACCGGCTCCTCCGATGCGGTTGTCCGCTACAAGGGGGATACCTCCTATGTCTGGCTTGACAGAGCCGAGTATGACGGCGGAAAACGCTGGCTAAACCCGTATTCTGATGCTGCGCAGAAATATATCACTGATTTGTCAGAGGAGCTTGTTTCCTTGGGCTGCACGGGTGTCATGCTCGACTCCGTCCAGTTCCCCTCCGGGCAGGCGCTCAATATGACGGATTACGGCAGCAAAGCCAATACCATGACAAAGCAGGAGGCTCTGAAGGGATTTATCACCTCGCTCCAGCAGGATTTGGGGGAGCAGGACGCAAAGCTTCTGGTGCAGGTTCCGGCTATGGCGGCAATTGAGGAACAGGCCGACCAGTACGGTGGAAGTGTCCTTGCGCTTGGCGCGCAAAATCTGGCGTTGACGATTCTGCCCTCTGAACTTGGCCGTTCCATCACTGTCGGCGGGCAGTCAATCTCCGCCCCTGGACAAAATCCTGGAGAAGCAGTCCGTGCGATTCTGGCACAGATTCAGACTATCTTGGGGACTACTTCTTCCACCCAGTTGACAGCAGTGATTGAAGGTGGGAGCTACTCCAAAGAACAGGTGGGGGCGCAGATCACCGCTGCGGCGTCAGCCGGGTTGGAGAGCTATCTGCTCTACAGCGAGGACGGCGATTACCGGTTCTGATTTATTGAAAGCATATCAGGCGTTTTGCACCTATCGTGCAAAACGCCTTTGCTGTGACGGGGGAATGTATGGATGGTAAAAGAGATTCTCGAGCAGGAAATCACTGTTTGGCAAAAAATCCGTCAGACAGATAAACCGGTACTTTTATACGGCATGGGGGACGGCGCAGAAAAAATCAAGCGTGTGCTCGATTCCATGGGGAAAAAGATAGACGGGGTGTTTGCCAGCGATGAATATGTCCGCGGACACTCCTTTCTTGGCTTTGAGGTGCTCCGCTATGATGAGGCGGTACGGCGCTTCGGGGACTTTATGGCACTCGTCGCCTTTGCCGTGCATGACGAGCCGATGATGCAGAAAATCCACCGGATGGCGCAGGAGCGGGAGCTGTACCTGCCCGACGTGCCGGTGATCGGGGATGGGCTGTTTGATAGCGCTTTTGTGAAAGAACATGAGGAAGAGCTGGAGCAAGCTTACGGCCTGTTGGCAGATGAGCAGTCCCGGAAGGTATTTGAGGATACCATTCGCTTTAAGTTAAATGGCAGGGGGGAGATTCTCCGGCGTATTACCACGCCGAAAGAAGAAGTCTATCGGGAGCTTCTCGACGTGCATCCGAAGATGCGCTATCTGGACCTTGGAGCATATGATGGGGACACCCTCCGAGAGTTTGCAGAGCATGCAGGAGCACCGGCTCAGGCGGACGCCTGGGAGCCGGACAGCAAAAATTTCAAAAAGCTAGAACGTTATGCGCAGGGAGCAGACTTTCCCATCACCCTGCATCCACTTGGAGCATGGAGTCGGCCGGATACCCTGCGGTTTTGCCGCAGGGCGGGGAGGAACTCCGCACTTGGGGCAGCGGGGAATGTGGAGATTTCGGTCAGCAGTGTGGACGCCGTGTATCCGGCGGAACGGTTTGACCTCATCAAGATGGACGTCGAGGGGGCGGAGCGCCGGACACTGCTTGGCTGCAGGGACATGATTGCCCGCTGCCATCCGGGACTGATTATCTCCTGCTATCACCGCAACGAGGATTTGTTCGACCTGCCGCTGCTCGTCCACGGGCTGTATCCGGGATACCGGCTGTATCTGCGGCACCATCCCTATCTGCCCGCGTGGGAGACGAATCTTTACGCTCACCTTTCTTCCGATAATCGGGATGCCAAGGTAAAAACAACAAAGATATCCATATAATCGAGCTGTACATGCCAATCGGCCTACCCTGCAGGCAGCTCATGGAAGCTGTGATAGAGACATGCACGGTAGGATGCGATGAAGGCAATCCGGTTGTTGGTGGGTGTCTATGAAAAGAACGCTTGCTCTTTATAAGACAGGTGGCATTGAGTAGGCTGCCACTGTGGACTTGGGAGTTTGCAATTTTGGTATTGCTGTAAGAAAAAAGCGCATGGGTGAATCATCCATGCGCTTTTGATAAATTTGTATTCCTATTTTTCGCTACCATCCGGGTTAAATAGGGGGAGATGCTGCAGACAGAGGATGTCGTCTCGCAGATTGGCGTCGCCTTCGGATAGGATCGCCATTTTGCCGACAATATTGCCACCCGCATGTTTGACGAGTTTTTCCACTGCACGCAGGGATTCACCGGTGCTAATGACATCATCGATAATCAGGACGCGCTTGCCCTTCATCAGCTCCATATCCTCACTGTCAATGAACAGCTGCTGCTTTTTGGCGGTCGTGATGGAGTGAACCTCGGTGGAAACGACGTTTTTCATGTACAACTTGGGAGCCTTGCGGGCTATCAGATAGTGGTTGGCCTGCTCCTGCCTTGCCATCTCGTAGACAAGAGGGATACCCTTAGATTCCGCGGTAATCATGATATCATGTTCCGGAGCGATTTTCAGCAGCTCTCTGGCGCAATGCTCGGTCAGCTCCACATCGCCGAAAATGACAAATGCGCCGATATACAGCTCATCACTCACCTTACATAGCGGGAGAGTGCGCTTTATTCCTTTGATATCAATTTCATAGGTCATATCCATGCTTAAAACACCTTTCTGACGCCGGACTACGGCGATAATAATTTCAAATCTTCTTGGTGCGCAGTAATTTATGCGCTTTTAGACAGGACAGATAGGACAGCCGCTGATACAAAAGTTAAAGGCCGCCTCTTGTGATTATTTGTTGTATGTTAAAAATGCACACACCAAAAATTCTTGAAGCGGTTATAAGAAACCATGCCCATTTGGCGAATCGCGCTGTACTTCGAATTACAAAGTGGATCAGGCATAATTTCTCGCTAAATGCTTTTATTACCCCATGAACGCAAAGCGTGAATGGGATCATCGGCCGTCGCCGTATGGCAAGCCATAAAAATAAGTATAATAGTTGCTTCCGCAACTATTATACCACAAGGTCCGTTTTTTTGACAGCCTGACACAACGCACAGGAACATGGGTTTCTTTTCATCCAAATTGACTCATGACAAACAGAACAATTCATGTTACAGTGAAAAACAATCATAGGAGGGGATTATGAGATGCTTACATTTTCAGAAGGAACAGCGCCGTTTTGCCGCGCCATACTCCGTTTCCCTGGCACAGGCCAAGGGAAAGCCGGACTGCGTCCCGCTTGCTGTCTATGCTGGAGAGCGTTCAATTGGGTTTGTCATGTACGCACTCGATTACAAAAAACATGAATACTGGATTTACCGAAAGATGGTGGAAGAAAAATACCAGTCCCGCGGATAGGGCCGCAGAATCATGGAGATGCTTCTCGAGCGCATCAAGCAGGAGGCGGCACCGTCCCATCGTGTGAATCTCAGTTTTGATCCAGATAATACTTGGGCCAGAGTTGTATTAAAGTTTCGAATTCAAAGATGATGGGCGAATGGAAAACGGAGAGTGCGTATTCCGCCTGGATTTTTAACTGGCAAAACGAAAGAGGATGCAGTGAAATACCGCATCCTCTTATGTTTTATCCTCTGGAGCCGCCGCGTCGGCCGTATCCGCCGCTTCCGCGCTTGGATTCCGTCACACGTTTTAAGTCGCTCATTTTTTCGTCGCTGGTCTGTTTGAATTTGTTGAGCATGTCTTCAAACGACATCTTATCGTTCGATTGGTTCGAACGCCTGCTACTGTTCCACTCAAAACTGTCGGTTCTCGGCCCTTGTCTGCGCTTTTGCTGGTGGGGAGGCGGATTGTCAACTGCGCGTTTCATTGAAAGGCTGATTTTTCCATCCTCACCGATGTTCAGGATTTTTACCTTGACCATCTGGTTTTCTGTTACGAAATCCCGGATTTCCTTGACATAAGTCGCCGCAACCTCGGAGATATGTACCATGCCGGTTCTGCCGCCCGGCAATTCGACAAATGCGCCGAATTTTGTGATACCGGTTACCTTACCCTCTAAAATACTACCCGTTTCAAGCTGCATAAATACAAAAACTGCCTCCCTTAAATTGTTAACCGCTTTTCCTACCGGGGACCATTAGTTGCCCGATTTATCAATGAAAACCCGTTCTCCCGCGCCGACATAGCCGAGTTTTTCCCGCGCAATGCGTTCGTAGTAATCGGCATTGTCTTCGTCATCCAGAAAGGCTTGCTTTTCTTCATTGGACAACTTCTGTTGTTCGCACGCTGCCTGGACTTCGGCAAGGGTTTGCTGCTTTTTCTGCAAATCCAGCTGGAGCTGTACAAATGCAATCACAAAATACACAGCAAAAGCCAAAATGGCAATTTTCAAAAGAAAACCCGTTTTACTTCTTCTTGCTGTTTTCAAGCCGTCTCGCTCCCCTTTGCCGCCGCAGTTTTATACTGCGTGCATGATATTTAACCACATTATACAATAGTCGGCGGCGATGTTTCAAGCGATATTTTGATTTTATTGTGTTTTTTGAAAACTTTTTTGTGATTTTTAAAGTGAGCTTTCGGATAGTACGAGAGATAGCCCAAAACAGACGTACAAACGGGGATAAAAAAATGCGGTATAACATGTGCAGGGCTTTTCTTATCAGGGATATAATTTTATCCGCAATCTTGTAGACGAGCTTTCCAACAGTAAGGTAATAGGCAACTGCGCCGAGTACTTCGCCGGCCAGGAGATAGGCCCGGATGATGCCATTGTTGACAGCAAGCAAAAACGCAAAGGTGATGACTCCACACAGGGTAAAATAGAGAATATCCTCCAAGAAGGAAATGACCTTGCCACTGGGGATCATCAGGCGCAGGATTCGGAACACATCGTACAGTATGCCGAGGGAAGCGCCGAGGAGCAGGGATTGTAAAAATGTGATTGTCTGCTGGGATACTGATATCCCCATACCCTGTCACCCTCTATCGGAACAGCTTGGAAAGGATTCCTCCGCCGCTCTGTTTATGGTCCTGCTCTGCATAAGAAAGGGCATAGATATCCCCTTCCACGCTCAGTTCCCCGGAATCGACATTGAGCTTGTTAATGTGCAAATCCTCTCCCTTGACGGTCAGCTCTCCCAAATCAGTGAACAGGATGACTGTCTGCTCATCAAAACTGTCGATATCCGTCACCCCAGACACGGTGAGAACTCTTCTGTCCTCCAAAATCACATTGTGCGGGATTTTCATCATTTTCTTTTCTTCCGCCATCATAAATCCTCCTCTATCTCATTTCTGGACAACATCTTTGTATCACCATGGTATGTAAATAGAATGGGATTTAGAAGCGCAAAATCATTTTGCCACCGGAAACCAGTCCGATTTTTAAGTGATGAACGGCTGTAATTCCAAGAGAGGTTGGCGCAGTGGCTTAAAAAAATGAAATATATTGATTACATATAAAAGACTCAAAATCATACGTTTTGAATATGAAATTTTCATAATATGTTTTCACTTAGTCATTTACAAAATTTGGTTTATTTGATAAAATATTAACAGAGAATGCTGTTCCAAAAGAGGAATTTTTAAGGGAAAAAGGAGAGAGTATCATGAGATTACAGGGTAAAGTCGTCTTAGTCACCGCATCCACCAGAGGAATTGGGCTTGCTACCGTTCAGGCATGTGCCAAAGAGGGTGCTGTCGTTTACATGGGTGCCAGAAATATGGAGCGCGCCGCTGCCCGTGCAAAGGAGCTGACCGATCAGGGCTATACCGTCAAGACGGTATACAACGATGCCTACAAACATGAGACCTATCAGAGCATGGTGGAAGAGGTAGTGAAAAATGAGGGGAAGATTGACGTGCTTGTCAACAACTTCGGAACCTCCGACCCGAAAATCGATCTGGACATTGAGCACACCCAGTTTTCCGATTTCATCGGCAACCTGGAGGCAAACCTGGCAAGCGTATTCCTTTCCTCCCAAGCAGCCATTCCGCATATGATTCAAAACGGCGGCGGAAGCATCATCAACATTTCCTCTATTGGCGGGATTATTCCGGATATCTCCCAGACCTCCTATGCGACGAGCAAGGCGGCCATCAACTACCTGACCAAGATGATTGCCGTGCAGGAGGCGAGAAACAACATACGCTGCAACGCGGTTTTGCCCGGCATGACTGCAACAGATGCAGTCACCGACAACCTGACTCCTGCATTCCGTGACTTTTTCCTCAAGCACACCCCAATTAAGAGAATGGGCAAGCCGGAGGAAATAGCGGCGGCAGTCGTCTATTTTGCGAGCGACGATGCGGCGTATACCACCGGCCAGATCATGGATATCTCCGGCGGCTTCGGTATGCCGACCCCAGTTTACGGCGACATGATTGAGATGAAAAACAGAAGATAACCCGCGTTTCTCCCGTAAAAATCCCCCGTACTTTTTGTACGGGGGATTTTTGAATTTTACCTGTTGTCATCCTGCACAAACCAGAGTAAAATAGTCGGTTATTCTAAGGGATTCTTCGGCTTGTTGTTTGCCCACATCGTGGTATAATAGAAGCACTTAATGAATCCAAGTGAGACGGATGAAATTAGTGCGCGTTTATGCTGAGCTAAGAAACGCAGAGCGTTTCTGATACGTTTATTCTGATGAACTGCCAGCGGCGATGGCCAAATATCCCATGTCGCATTACTCATGGGATAATAAGAACAGCAAATCCGAATGAACCTCATTTTCACATGGCGGGGGAATAGGAGCGGCAGAGTGTTACCGTATGCCTTCAGGCCTGGGAAAAAACAGCAATTTAAGGAACCGAAAGGGGAAGAAAACATGGAGATGGATTTTGAATGGTTGATTCACACAAGGCGTTCTGTACGCAGCTTTACCGAGCAAGAGGTTCCGGAGGGGATGCTCCACCAGCTTCTTCAGGCAGCGCTTAGTGCGCCGAATGCGGGAAACCTTCAGCCTTGGCACTTTTTTGTCATCCGGGAAAGGGCGCTGAAGGAAAAGCTCTGCGAGTGCTTTTCCTTTTCCTGGCCGGCGCAGGCATCCGCGTTTTTTGTTGTCTGTCTGGATGCGGCACGCAGTGCGTCGAAATACGGCGAGCGAGGAGAACGACTGTACTGTATTCAGGACACAGCCGCCGCAGTGGAAAACATCCTGCTCTGCGCGCATGGGTTGGGGCTTGCCTCCTGCTGGATTGGATCTTTTGATGAGGAGCTCTGCTCAAAGGTGTTACATATCAGGCCGGGACTGCGCCCGATCGCTATCCTGCCTATCGGATACCCGGCGGAGCAGCCGCAGCAGCGTCCCAGAAGGCCGCTGGCCGAGGTCGTGACTTTCTTGGATTAATGGGAAAAACCATCGATTTTTATACAAAGAGGACGAAAAAATGAAAAAATTGCTGATTGTAGTCGATTATCAGAAGGATTTTGTATCCGGCTCCCTTGGTTTTCATGGAGCAAAGGCGCTGGAAGATGCTATCTGCAAAAAAATTGAGGATTATTTGGCAAACGGACAGGATATTCTGTTTACCTTTGACACCCACGGAGAAGACTATCTACAGACACAGGAGGGGAGAAACCTCCCTGTGGCGCACTGTCTCCAAGGCACGGAGGGATGGAAGCTGTACGGAAAAGCGGCGGCGTATCAAAAGGACGCCGTCGCCTGCCTGAACAAATGTACCTTCGGCTCGGTGGAGCTTGCGGATTACCTGCGGGAGCATTCCTATGATGCGGTGGAACTTGCGGGTGTTGTCTCCAACATCTGTGTGATTTCCAACGCCGTAATTGCCAAGGCGGCTTTGCCTCAGGCAGAAATTCTCATCGACGCGCGGTGTACCGCGAGCAATGACCCCAGCCTTCATGAGAAAGCGCTTGATGTGATGGAAGGGCTTCAGATGAAGATTATCAACCGATAAGGAAGGGTTTACAATGGATATCAGGCAAAATTATACGATGCTGTTCGACTTTTATGAGATGACCATGGGAAACGGGTATTTCACCACCGGACTCAAAGACCGCATCACCTATTTTGATGTGTTCTTCCGCCGCATTCCCGATGGCGGGGGCTTTGCCATTGCGGCAGGGCTAGAGCAGGTCATCGACTACATCAAAAATCTGCATTTCAGTGAGGAGGACATCGCCTTTTTGCGGACAAAAGGCGTTTTTACTGAGGATTTCCTTGAGTACCTCAGAACATTCCGCTTCCATGGGGATATCTACGCGGTGCCGGAGGGGACTCCGATTTTCCCGCATGAACCGATTCTGACCGTGCGCGCCCCAGCGATCGAGGCCCAGCTGATCGAGACCTATGTCCTGCTTGCCCTCAATCACCAGTCCCTGATTGCAACGAAGGCAAACCGCATCGTGCGCGCCGCACATGGGCGTGGGGTTGCGGAATTCGGTTCCCGCCGCGCCCAGGGAGCCGACGGCGCGGTGCTCGGCGCACGGGCGGCCTATATCGCCGGCTGTACGGGAACAGCTTGCGTGTTGGCCGACCAATACTATGGGACGCCGGCGGCAGGAACGATGGCGCATTCCTGGGTACAGATGTTTGACGACGAGTACACGGCATTTAAAACCTACTGTGAGTTGTATCCATACAATGTTGTACTGTTAGTAGATACTTACAGCGTCCTGAAAAGCGGCGTTCCCAACGCCATCCGTGCGTTTGACGAAGTGTTAAAGCCCAAAGGAATCAAAAAATGTGCCATCCGGATTGATTCCGGGGACCTGACCTATCTGTCCAAAAAGGCGCGCAAAATGCTCGATGAGGCGGGGTATCCGGAGTGCAAAATTATTGCGACAAACTCGCTTGATGAGTATATCATCCAGGATATTCTGGGTCAGGGAGCCTGTATCGACAGCTTTGGCGTCGGTGAGCGCCTGATTACCTCCAAGAGCGACCCGGTGTTCGGCGGAGTGTATAAGCTCGTCGCTGTGGAGAAGGAAAACGGGGAGATTATCCCGAAAATCAAGATCAGTGAGAATGCGGCAAAGCTGACCACCCCGCATTTCAAAAAGGTCTACCGCCTGTATGAGAACAGTACCGGCAAGGCCACTGCGGATTTGCTCTGCGTCCACGACGAGACGGTAGATGATACGAAGCCGCTCGAAATCTTTGACCCGGATTACACCTGGAAGCGCAAGACACTTACGGATTTCACAGCAAAGGAGCTGCTTATCCCGATTTTCCAAAAGGGGGAGTGCGTGTATGAGTCCCCGTCGACCGAGGAAATCCGCGCTTACTGTAAGAAACAGGTGGAACTTCAGTGGGACGAGGTCAAACGGTTTGAAAATCCGCACAACTACTACGTGGATTTGTCCCAGAAGTTATGGGATATCCGCCAGAAGCTGCTGAGCGAAAACAGAAAATAGAGAAAAAGAGACGAGAACAATTTTGTTCCCGTCTCTTTTGATTCTGAAAGATAACGGTTTGCATTGCAAACTTGACACAGGATTTCGCACCTGTACGATAAGGCCGTGTTTCGCACATAAATAACTAATTGGCAGCTGCTTCGCACGCTTATGGCATATGGTTTTTCCCGAGAAAGCCTAAGTTATGAGAGCAAACACCGACAGGTTCCTGTGCATAGGTGTACAGTTTTTATCTTAAAAATAGGCGCCGCAAAAGCGGCGCCTATATGTATTTCCAAATGGTTATTTGCTCTTGATGTACTCATCGATGGCGGCAGCGGCCTTTTTGCCGGCTCCCATGGCAAGGATAACGGTTGCGGCGCCGGTTACGGCATCGCCGCCGGCATACACGCCCTCACGGGTGGTTTTGCCGGTCTCTTCCTCCGCCACGATGCAGCCCCATTTGTTGGTATCAAGACCCTTGGTGGTAGACTTGATAAGCGGGTTTGGGGAAGTTCCGATGGACATAATGACGCAGTCGACGTCCAAGACAAACTCAGAGCCTTCCTTCGGGATCGGTCTGCGTCTCCCGGAAGCGTCGGGTTCGCCGAGCTCCATCTCAATGCACTTCATGCCATTGACGAATTTGTGCTCGTCACCGAGAATTTCGACCGGATTGTTGAGAAGCTTGAAGATGATGCCCTCTTCCTTGGCATGCTCGACTTCCTCTTTTCTGGCCGGAAGCTCTTCTTCGGAACGGCGGTAGACAATGTAAACATTCTCCGCGCCGAGTCGCTTTGCACAGCGGGCGGCGTCCATGGCCACGTTTCCACCGCCGACAACCGCGACGTTCTTCGCATGCTCAATCGGAGTGCTGCTGCCCTCTCTATATGCTTTCATGAGGTTTGTACGGGTGAGGAACTCATTGGCGGAGTACACGCCCTTGAGATTTTCGCCCGGAATTTTCATAAAGTTCGGCAGGCCTGCGCCGGAACCGACAAAGACAGCCTCGAAGCCGTCCTCAAACAGCTCGTCAATGGTGATGGTCTTGCCGATGACGACGTTGGTATCCACATGGACGCCGATGGCCTTGAGGTTGTCGATTTCCTTTTGGACAATCTCTTTCGGAAGTCTAAACTGCGGAATACCATAGACCAGAACGCCGCCTGCCAGATGGAGCGCCTCAAAGATGGAGACGTCGTAGCCCATCTTTGCCAGATCGCCTGCGCAGGTGAGCCCGGCCGGGCCGGCGCCGACGATGGCGACCTTGTGGCCGTTTGGCTCCGGTTTTACCGGCGCTTCGGTGTTGTGTGCCATATGCCAGTCGGCAACAAAACGTTCGAGACGGCCGATGGCGACAGGTTCGCCTTTTATTCCGCGCACACACTTGGATTCGCACTGAGTTTCCTGCGGGCAGACACGACCGCACACAGCCGGAAGGGAGCTGGATTTGCTAATAATCTGATAAGCGCCCTCGAAATCCTGCTCTTTAATCTTGGCGATAAAGGCTGGAATATCGATGGCAACCGGGCAACCGCCGACGCAGGGCTTGTTCTTACAGCCGAGGCAGCGGTTTGCCTCATCGACTGCCTGTTCCGGGGTATATCCAAGGGCCACTTCCTCAAAATTGTGGTTGCGGACCATTGGGTCCTGGACGGGCATCGGATTTTTTTTCAGGGACATGTTAGGCATTGTCTTTTACCCCCTTGAACAGATTGCAGGTTTCCTCATACTGGTGGCGCTCAAAGTTTTTATACATGGTGGCGCGTTCCATTGCCTCATCAAAGTCGACCAGGTGTCCGTCGAAGTCCGGGCCGTCGACGCAGGCAAATTTGGTCTCGCCGCCGACAGTGAGACGGCAGCCGCCGCACATGCCGGTTCCGTCAATCATAATCGGGTTCATGCTGACAACGGTTTTAATGTCATACTCTTTGGTGAGCTTGCATACAAATTTCATCATAATAAGCGGGCCGATGGCGATGACCTCGTCATATTTCTCACCACTTTCAATCAGTTTTTTCAGCGCGTCGGTAACAAGGCCCTTTTCGCCGTGGGAGCCATCATCCGTCATCATGACAAACTTGGAGCTTGCGGACTGAAACTCATCTTCCAGGATAACCAGATCCTTGTTGCGAAAGCCGACAATGGAGTGTACCTCTGCGCCGAGACGGTGCAGCTTCTTTGCAATTGGGTAGGCGATAGCACAGCCAACGCCGCCGCCGATGACGGCGACTTTTTTGAGCCCTTCTACATGGGAAGGCACACCGAGCGGACCAACAAAGTCGTGCAGGCAGTCGCCTTCCTCAAGATGATTCAGTTTTTCTGTGGTAGCGCCGACAATCTGGAAGATAATCGTGACGATCCCTTTTTCACGGTCAAAATCCGCGATGGTCAGGGGGATACGTTCGCCGTTTTCATCCACGCGCAGGATGATGAACTGGCCGGGCTCCGCTTTTTTTGCAATCAGGGGAGCGTCGATATCCATCAGCGTAACAGTCGGGTTGAGAACCTTCTTGCGGAGAATACGATACATACTTTTCAAACCTTTCCTCATCAAATGTGGGAATTATTCTATGGGAACTGAAAAAGACAAAAGTCTGTAAGTTCCGGCGGTGGTTTTCCACCGCCGGTTTCCTAAAACGGAAAACTACAGACTTGTACTCGAATGATTTAATTTTAATGGATTGATGCTTAAAAGTCAACCTCAGTATCGTAGTAGCAGCATTTGAGAAGTTTTTCCATCTCTTCCTGACTCGGCTGACGAGGATTGGAGCCGGTGCAGGCGTCGCCGATGGCGTTCTTTGCAATCTCCGGCAGTCTTTCGAGGAAGACGTTCTCCGGAACGAAGCCGTTCTCGGTCGGATAGCTGTCCGCGCCATAGTGTTTGATGCAGTGCGGGATGTTCAGAGCGTCGTTCATGCCGCGTAGGTATGTAATGAGGAGCTGGACTTTCTCATCGTCGTTATTTCCGCCAAGGCCCATGAAGTCAGCGATCACGCCGTAACGTTTTTTTGCGGTCTCGTCCTTTGCGTTGTAAGCAATGACCTTCGGAAGGTACATGGCGTTTGCCGCACCGTGGATGATGTGTGCGCCGTGGTCAGCGAAAGCAGCGCCGGTCTTGTGTGCCATCGAGTGGACGATACCGAGCAGAGCATTGGAAAATGCCATACCGGCAAGGCACTGTGCATTGTGCATGCTGTCTCTCTTAGCCAAGTCGCCGTTATAGGAATCAACCAGATCGTTCTGAATCATCTTGATGGCATGCAGGGCAAGAGGATCGGTGTAGTCGCAGTTTGCGGTGGAGACATAAGCCTCAATTGCATGGGTCATCGCGTCCATACCGGTGTGAGCGACAAGCTTTTTCGGCATGGTCTCTGCGAGATCCGGGTCAACGATTGCGACATCCGGGGTGATTTCGAAGTCGGCAATCGGATATTTGATGCCTTTGTTGTAATCGGTGATGATGGAGAAAGCGGTGACCTCGGTAGCGGTACCGGAGGTGGAGGAAATTGCACAGAAATGCGCTTTCTTTCTCAGTTTTGGAAGGCCGAAGACTTTGCACATATCCTCGAACGTCACTTCCGGATACTCGTATTTAATCCACATCGCCTTTGCAGCGTCAATTGGGGAACCGCCGCCCATTGCAATGATCCAGTCCGGCTGGAATTTGATCATAGCCTCGGCGCCTTTCATAACGGTCTCGACAGACGGATCGGACTCGATGCCCTCAAAGAGCTCGACTTCCATGCCAGCCTCTTTCAGATAGGAGACAGCTTTGTCAAGAAATCCGAATTTCTTCATGGAACCGCCGCCGACGCAGACGATTGCTCTTTTGCCCTCAAGTGTTTTCAGAGCTTCGAGAGAGCCCTTCCCGTGATAAAGATCTCTTGGTAATGTAAAACGCATTTCAAAATTCCTCCTTTGATATTTGCATACAAAAAATGGACCGGAAAAAGAACACATCCGCCTTCGGATATGTTATACTAAGTAGGAAAAGCAGGATAGCCGGAAAAATGCTCGCACTTCATTTTTACGTCACGTTCCTTGCCCTTCGTTATTATTTTATCATACTCGGATTTTGAGGGGTAATATTTTTTTGATATGACCGGTATATCCTAAAAGGAATGGAGGATATCCATGAACCTGTCGCATCTGAAATATGTCCTCGAAGTAGGGAAGACCAATTCAATTACCAGGGCGGCCCACAACCTCTATATGGGGCAGCCGAATTTGAGTAAGGCAATTAAAGAGCTGGAAAGCGAAATCGGCATCACGATCTTCAAACGCACGGCGCAGGGAGTCCAGCCAACCCGCAAGGGGAAAGAATTTCTGGAATATGCGAGCACCATCCTCTCTCAGGTAAACGAGCTCGAATCCATGTATAAGCGCCCGTTCCCGGAGGAATCGGTGGAGTTTGCCTTCAGTGTTCCACGGGCGACTTATCTTTCGGTTGCAGCGGCAAGGCTGATTGCGGAGTACTCGGACAAGCCCCACATGGAAATCTATTTCAAAGAGACCAGTTCGATGGGCGCCATCAACGATGTGGCTGCTGGGGAATCGGACTTTGGAATTGTCCGGTACCAGAGCATTCATGAGGAGTATTTCCTAAACAGCGTCCAGGACAGGGGGCTTCAGCAGGAACTCATCCGACAGTTTACCACCCAACTGTTGATGAGCAAAGACCATCCGCTTGCCTCCTATGAGAATATCTCCTTTCACATGCTCAGCGGGTACCCGGAAATCGTGCAAGGGGATATCAAAGTTCCCTCGGTCCCACTCTCCCAAATCCAGAAAGGGGCGGGGTTTGATGCACACGCGAAGCGCATCTATGTCTACGATCGGGGAAGCCAGTACGATATCCTGCAGCGGGTGCCGGGCTCCTACATGTGGACATCTCCCATTTCCAAAGATTATCTGGAACAGCGCGGCCTGGTAATGAAAAAATGCCTGCTCTCCAGCCTGATGCACAAGGATATCATCATCTACCCGAAGGGGGAACCACTCGCACAGCCGGGCAGGAGGTTTGTCGAACTGCTCCAGCAAATCGCGGGCGAGACGTAACATCCTGAGGACTTGACAGTTATACCGAGAAGGGATATATTTATAACAGCAATATATCATCGCTTGATATAAATGGCGTTGCGAAAGGAGGTTTCCCAATGGTAGAAACACAAAAGCTGATGGCGAGCTATATACCCATGACGGAGCCAAGTTTCCTGGTCCTTTACAGCCTGCTGCATGAAAACCACGGCTATGGAATCATGCAAAACGCTTCCCGCCTGACGCAGGGGAGGGTCAGCTTGGGAGCCGGAACCGTGTACACGATTTTGTACAAGATGGAAAACGACGGACTCATTGAGGTGACGCGGGAAGTGGAGCGTAGAAAGCTGTACTGTATCACCCCCGTCGGAAAGAAGGTCCTGTCGGCGGAAATGGAACGAATCATTCAGCTGTATCACATCATACAGCAGACAGAGGGGTAAACCTGCACACTACAGTTTTTAAGGGAGGACAGAACAATGCCTGAATTTTTCGGTACACAGTGGCTGCCGCTTTTCTGGCTGATTTTGGCCATTGTACTCGGCGTCGTAGAAGCGGCGAGTGTACAGTTGATGGCAATTTGGTTTGCTGTCGGCGCGGTAGTTTCGATTATCCCGGCGGTGATGGGGGCGTCCCTGCCGGTCCAGTTTATCGTCTTTGTTGTGGTAAGCACGATTTTGCTGATTGCCACCCGCCCGCTCGCAAAAAAATTTCTCAGTGTGAAAAAAACAAAGACCAACTCGGACAGAGTCATCGGAAAAGTGGGCGTTGTCGTCCACAAAATTGACAACACATTGGAGGAAGGCCGCGTGCTTGTCTCCGGACTCGATTGGTCGGCCCGTTCAGAGGACGGGAAGATTATTGAGGAAAAAGAGCAGGTTATCGTCAAGCGCATAGACGGGGTGAAAGTCATCGTAGAGCGCCTGGTGTAAAGCAACCTGGATATTTTTAAAACTATTGCAAAGATCCTGTTTTTTTTCCGTCTCCTGTGACAGACTAAGAAAAAGACCTTTAGGAGGGTATGAAATATGCTTAGCGGATTAACCATTGGATTTGTTGTCATTATTCTGCTGATTTTGGTCCTGCTGATTATAATGGTGGCAAATATCAAAATTGTCCCGCAGGCGACTGTCTATGTCGTCGAGCGGTTGGGTGCCTATTATGCCACTTGGGAAACCGGTCTGCATTTTAAGATCCCGTTTATTGACCGTGTGGCAAAGCGTGTTTCCATGAAAGAACAGGTTGTGGACTTCAAGCCCCAGCCGGTTATCACCCGCGACAACGTCACCATGCAGATTGATACCGTCGTGTTCTACCAGGTGACGGATGCAAAGATGTTTACCTACGGCGTGGAGCGCCCGCTTTCTGCAATTGAAAACCTCTCCGCGACGACGCTGAGAAATATCATCGGCGAGATGGAACTCGACAACACGCTGACCTCCCGTGACGTCATCAATACCAAGATCACCACGATTTTGGACACCGCGACGGACAAGTGGGGCATCAAGGTCAACCGCGTCGAGCTCAAGAACATCCTTCCGCCGCGTGAAATCCAGGATGCAATGGAAAAGCAGATGAAGGCGGAGCGTGAAAGACGGGAATCTATCCTGCGTGCGGAAGGCGACAAGAAAAGCAAGATCCTGGTTGCCGAGGGTGAGAAAGAATCTGCGATCCTGAGAGCGGAGGCAGTCAAACAGCAGAAAGTCATGGAAGCAGAGGGTGAAGCGGAGGCCATTATGATGGTTCAGAAAGCTTATGCGGACAGCCTGAAGCTGTTAAACGAAGCGGCTCCAACCGACAAGGTCATCCAGATTAAAGGACTGGAAGCCTTTGCAAAGGCTGCGGATGGCAAGGCGACCAAAATCATTATTCCAAGCGAAATTCAGTCGCTTGCGGGGCTTGCAACTTCGTTTAAAGAGGTCATCTCCGACCCACAGAAATAAATCGCAGAATTTCCCCGCATCAGGGGATGTCCTCCCGCCGGAACTGACTATCCGCATGGGAAGCATTGCTTCCCATGCTTTTTGTTATCCCAAACTTGTGCGCGGCGCGGCATCATGGGAGTTTGAATGTGGGTAAGGACAGGTGGAAAAGCGGAGATAAATTGACTGCTTCCGTCTTTTCTTGTAAGATGATAGGAGAAAACAGAAGGCGGACACCGTGCTGATTGGACAAGCTCCGGATTGATACCCGACACGGGAAAAGGGGAGTGAATCGATATGATTTCGACAAAGGGAAGGTATGCGCTGCGTGTGATGATTGACCTTGCTATGCACTCGGGTGGCGAATATATTACGCTCAAAGATATCTCGGCTAGGCAGGACATATCGGTCAAGTACCTTGAGCGGGTAATTTCCCTGTTGCACAGGGCGGGTTTCCTGCACAGCCTGCGCGGGAACAACGGCGGATATAAACTCGCCAAAAAGCCGGAGGAATTCACAGCGGGAGATATCCTGCGCGCGGCAGAGGGTTCTCTCGCTCCAATTGCCTGCCTGCAGGGAGAGGAAAACCCCTGCCCACGGAAGGATAAGTGTACAACGCTTGCCTTTTGGGAAAACTATTACCGGGTAATTACGGAGTACATGGATTCGGTATCTTTGCGCCAACTTGTCGACGACGCCATGGAGCATAAACGAAGCGATATCATTGGATAAGCGGGGTGCTTATTCCGGATATGACGGGGTTCGTAATATAATTCCATTCCATCATGTGATTGACAATT
This sequence comes from uncultured Oscillospiraceae bacterium, assembly GCA_900543705.1. Taxonomy (GTDB): domain Bacteria; phylum Bacillota; class Clostridia; order Oscillospirales; family Ruminococcaceae; genus Pseudoruminococcus_B. The sequence continues at coordinate 13,734 of UQSL01000005.1, read as the reverse complement.
GCGGCTCAACGCAGTATGATTTTATTCATACTAAACAAATAGGAAAGATAGATATTCATTTTCGGGACGGGAAAGAGCATCCCCGAGCACCTGCAATATCTGCCCGCAAAAGCACTTTTATCCCTTATCCAAGGATTTGGTGTGTCATAACATGAAACTCACGACCTTGTCGGATGTGCTCCGCTGCTGTTAGGGCAGGAGTGGGGAGCGCATTGTAGTGGAAAAATCCACGCGCTCCAAGGCCAGGCGGTGTATTGACAGGATGATAGGATGAATGGAGAACGGGAATACTGCCGGGACAGCGGCAGGAAGGAAAAAGGAGAACAACAATGAACAAAAAAGCGCTGATTGCCATGAGCGGGGGAGTTGACAGTTCGGTAGCGGCGGCCCGCATGCTCGAGGAGGGATATGATTGTGTCGGCGCAACTATGCGGCTGTACGACAATGAGGGAATTGGAATTCCCAGGGAGAATATCTGCTGCACTCTTTCCGATGTGCAGGATGCGCGTGAAGTCGCTTTGCGCCTGAATATCCCCTATTATGTCTTCAATTTCAAGCGGGATTTTGCCGGAGCGGTCATCGACCGCTTTGTGCAGGCTTACGAAAGGGGAGAGACTCCGAACCCCTGTATTGACTGCAACCGCTATCTGAAATTTCAAAAGCTGTATCAGCGAGCAAAGCTGCTCGCATGTGATACGATTGTGACCGGGCATTATGCACAGATTGAATTTGATGAGAACCGTGGGCGCTGGCTGCTGAAAAAGGCGCGCAATGCGGACAAAGACCAAAGCTATGTTTTGTACTTTATGACCCAGCAACAACTGGCCTGTACACGATTTCCGCTGGGTGTATTTGAAAAGAAGGATGAGGTGCGCGCCCTCGCGGAACAATACGGGTTTTCCAATGCCAGAAAGCGGGACAGCCAGGACATCTGTTTTGTGCAGGGCCGGGATTATGCGGCATTCATTGAACGCTATACCGGGAAGAATTATCCATCCGGACCGTTTGTGGACTCAAGCGGACAGGTGCTCGGGACACACAGGGGAATCATCCGCTATACGGTTGGACAGAGAAAGGGCCTGGGGCTTTCCCTCCCTTCGCCCTTATATGTGTGTGAAAAATGCCCACAGGAAAACGCTGTTGTGCTCTGTGGAGAGTCCGGGCTGTATTCAAAGCGGTTGGTTGCCTCGGATTTTAACTGGATTGCCTATGACAAACCAAAGCAGCCAATCCGTGTGACCGCCAAAACGAGATACCGGGCGAAGGAGGCGCCGGCTACCGCATTTGTACAGGCTGACGGTACGGTGGAACTTGTATTCGATGAGCCGCAGCGGGCCGTAACAGAGGGGCAGGCGGTTGTTTTGTACGAAGGAGATTCTGTGGCAGGCGGCGGTACCATTCAGCGGGTCATCCGGGAAAGATAGCATCTGGCGAAATGGCACCCAAGCGGCTCAAGGATACCGGCAGCAGTATGCGGAAGAAGATGATTGTATGCCATCCATAAAAGCTTCCATCGAGGAATACGATCCTGCCTTTCTAGGTAATTCGTGGGACAATCGAAATCCGCGCATTCAGCTTGAGCCGATTGGATCAGGGGGATATATCGAATTGCTTCCTATAAAACCAGCATGAGGGATCAATGGTTGATAAATTTAAGCAAATATTTTTCTTGACTTTGCCGGTAGGTTCTCTAGCGGTCACAGGCAAAATCCGCCTGCGCCCGCCGGCATTATAAGAAGGGCGCCGCGGGTTTAAAAATCTTTGTGCCATACGGGTTTGCAGATACTTCAATAGAGTGGATAAGGGTTTTGTATTTTCTCCCAAAATGACAGCTTATCAACACGCGATACGGGATAAAAAAGCGGTGGATTTTCCACCGCTTTTTTATCCTTAATTTTCTTAGAGCCTTTGATAAATGATCATTCGAAAAAAAACTGGAACCGGTGCATATTTATCCCTGTAAAAGCAACAATAACAGTACTGTTACTAATTTGCTTATAAAAAAGATGAAATATGTAATCGGAGGAAATCACGAATGAAAGCAACCGGAATAGTAAGAAGAATTGATGATTTGGGACGTGTCGTCATCCCGAAAGAAATCCGCAGGACCATGAGAATCCGCGAGGGCGACCCGCTTGAAATTTATACCGATAATAACGGAGAGGTCATCTTTAAAAAATACTCCCCCATCGAAGAGCTTGCCACCTTTGCCTGCCAGTATGCGGAGGTGCTCGCAAAATCCATGGGAATGCCGGTCATCATCACCGACAGGGACCATGTGGTGGCGGCAAACGGAATCCCCAAACGTGAGGTGCTCGAGCGCCGGGTGTCCGGGGAACTCGAAGAACTCATGGATCAGCGCAGGAACTACCAGTACTCCGGAAAGGAGAGCGTCAAACCTGTGGAAGGGCTTGACCGCAATGCGGCAGTCATTTACCCGATCCTCTCCTCCGGTGATGTGACGGGTGCCGCGGTGCTGCTGGAGGGAGAGGCCGGCCGCCAAGCGGGGGAAACAGAAAATAAGGCGATGCAGATCGCAGCGGATTTCCTTGGCCGCCAGATGGAAAGCTGAACAACGGAAAAAATATGAAAAATACCTCCCCAAAAAACGGGGTATCCCGCGAAAAGGCTTGATTTTAAGAGGAATCTATGATAAAATATATCAGTAAACAAGGTGATTGAGTGAAAGAGTGGGGTTTCCCACTCTTTCATTTATGTTGGAGTGATTTTTGTGGCAAAGAGCAAACACGGACCGAACACGGTGGCCGTTGTGACCGAACTTGTAAAGCCGGTTGTGGAGGGGTTTGGCCTCTCTCTCTGGGATGTCCGCTTTGAAAAAGAGGGCAGCTCCTGGTTCTTGCGCATCTTCATTGACCGGGAGGATGCTCCCGTCGACGTCACGGACTGCGAGAAAGTCAGCCGCGCCATCGATGGCCCGCTTGACGAGGCAGACCCCATCAGCCAGAGTTATTATCTGGAGGTTTCCTCTCCGGGAATTGAACGGGAGCTGGTAAAAAAAGAGCATTTCGAGCAGTTCCTCGGCGCCCCGGTCACCCTCAAGCTTATCCGCCCGGTCGACGGGCAAAGGGAATTTGTGGGCGAGCTGCTTTCCTATGAAAACGGTACGGTCACGATCCAAGTGGATGAACAGACGCAGATGTCAGCTAAAAAAGGCGAAATTGCATCTGTGAAGCTGTGTGATTTATTGGAACCTGATTACGATGACACCGATATGGGAGGACAAGGAGAATGAACACCGAATTTTTTGAAGCGCTGACGATGCTCGAAAAGGAAAAGGGCATTCCGGCCGATTACCTGCTGGAGAAAATTAAAAACGCCATCACCATCGCGGTCAAGCGCGATTACGAGGGCGCGGAAGAAGTCCGGGTGGATATCGAGCCGGACAAGGGCATATTTGAAGTCGCCGTCGGCAAGGAGGCCGTGGAAGAGGTTTTTGATCCGAAAATCGAAATCCTGCTTGAGGATGCCCGCAAAATTGATGCGACTGCGGAGCTGGAATCCATTGTTTTTGTTCCGCTGCAGACCAAGGAGTTCGGCCGCATCGCGGCGCAGACGGCAAAGCATGTCATCCGCCAGGGTATACGGGAGGCCGAACGCGGCCAGGCGTTTCAAAAGTTTCAGAAGCACGATCAGGAAATCGTCTCCGCGCGCGTGATGAAAATTGACCCAAGACGCGGCGGTGTGTCCGTGGAAATCGACGGCTCTGAGGCATATCTGCTCAAGTCCGAGCAGGTGCCGGGCGAAGAATATGTCGAGGGCGAGATTATTAAGGTCTATGTCGTCGATGTCAGCGAAACCGAGCGCGGTCCGCGCATCATGATTTCCCGTACCCACCCGGGCCTGGTCAAGCGTTTGTTTGAAAATGAAGTGCCTGAAATCTATGACGGCTTGATCGAAGTCAAGTCCATCTCCCGCGAAGCGGGCTCGAGGACGAAAATTGCGGTATGGAGCAAGGATGAAAATGTCGACGCGGTCGGCGCCTGCATCGGCCCGAAAGGTATCCGCGTGGCAAAGATTGTCGAGGAACTCGGCGGCGAGAAAATCGACGTTGTCAAGTATTCTGAGGAGCCGGAGCAGTTTATTGCGGCGGCCCTTTCCCCGGCGGATGTTCTGGAGGTCACCATCCTCGACGAGGAGGCGCGTTCCTGCCGTGTCATCGTGCCGGACACCCAGCTCTCCCTCGCCATCGGCAATAAGGGGCAAAACGCCCGTCTGGCGGCGCGTCTGACCGGGTATAAAATCGATATCAAGTCCGAATCTGACCCAATAGGGGAGCCAAAAGAAGAAAATTCCTCTGAGCAGGCGGGGGATGAGGAATAATTTTTTCGAAAACTCGCGTATTACCGTATTTTATGATACAATGAACAAAGTAGGTCTATCCGTCTGCCGGTGCCGGACATCGGGAGGACGGGGGTAAATCCCAAAGCGGGGATGAAATCCCCGGAGCCTTACATAGGGATAGAATGGACGGCTTTGTATGCCGTCCGGCAAATGTCCCACATGGTCTGATACAGGAATGGAGTGGTTTGATGCAGAAAAAGCGAATCCCAATGAGAATGTGTACCGGCTGCGGGGAGCAGCATCCCAAACGGGAGCTGATCCGCGTTGTCAAGAGCCCTGAGGGGGAAATTTCATTGGACCTGACGGGGCGTAAGCCAGGCAGGGGCGCTTATATCTGCAAAAACATAGAGTGTTTTCAAAAGGCGCGTAAGGCAAAGCGCTTGGAACGCACCTTTTCCACAGCCATCAGCGACGAGATTTACGACAGACTGGAGGAGGAGCTCAAAAAGGATGAATAGGCTTTTGTCTTCCATTTCTCTGAGCAAACGGGCGGGAAAACTCCTACTCGGGTTTGACGTCGTAAAAGGGGCTGTGTTTGAAGGAAAGGCTGCCATTGTGCTGTTTGCATCCGACCTGTCTGAAAAGACGCGCCGCTCGATGGAGAGAATTTGCGAAGAATATGAAGTTTCTACCGCACACCTGCCGTTTACTCTGGATGAGCTCTGGATGGAAGTGGGAAAACGGGCGGGCGTGCTCGCAATCAGTGACAGGGGGCTTGCAAAACTGGTCATAAGTCAGCTTGGCCCCGCGGCAGACAAGGAGGAATGCTTATATGATGGTGAAATATAGAGTTCATGAGGTCGCCAAGGATCTGGGCGTGCCGAGCAAGGACGTCATCGATCTGCTTGCAAAACACTTTAAAGAACCAAAAAAACATATGACGGCGCTGACCGAAGAAGAGCTCAACATCGTGTTTGAGCACTTTACAAAAAAAACTCAGGTTCAGAGCTTTGACGAATACTTTGCATCCGGCGTAAAAAAAGAGAAAGCTCCAAAACGGCCGGAAACCTCGGCGCAAAAGACTGCGGAACAGGAAAAACCCGCCGCTAAGTCTCAGGCTCAGCCGCGCCAGGATTCTGCCCGCCAGAATGGCCAAGGCAGTGCGCACAAGGGCCAGCAGGGCCGCCCGAAAAACCGTCCCCAAAATGGGGGCCGCGGGCAAACTGCACGGCAGGACAGCCGTACTCAGCAGGGCCAAAGCCGTGCACAAAACGGCGTGAAATCCCAGTCAAATCCCACGCAGTCTTCTTCCACATCTACCGGGAGGAATCTGCGCCATGTGGATACCCGTACTTCCAATGTCAACCTTGATAAGTACAACGAGCACTATGAGGAAATCGCACCGAATACTCCGGTAACCAAGAATACGCAGAGAAAGCAAAAGATCAACCAGCGCAGCGCACAGCGTGGTAAGCCGCAGTATGCAAAGAGGGAAACCGAGGCGGAGAAGCTCCGCCGCCTGGCGCTGGAAAAGGCAAAGCAGAAGCCGCTCAACATCGTGCTGCCGGAGGAACTGCTTGTCGGCGAGCTCGCCTCCAAGCTGAAAGTCCCAGCCACCCAGGTCATCAAAAAGCTGATGACACTCGGCATCATGGCCGCAGTCAACCAGACCATTGATTTTGATACCGCCTCCCTGATTGCGGAGGAATTCGGCGCAAAAGTCGAGAAAGAGGTCATCGTCACCATTGAAGACCGCCTGATCGACGACAGCGAGGATGAAGACGTCAACCTCAAGGAGCGCAGCCCGGTCGTCGTTGTCATGGGCCATGTCGACCACGGCAAGACTTCCCTGCTCGACGCCATCCGCCATGCCAACGTCACCGAGGGCGAGGCCGGCGGTATCACCCAGCATATCGGCGCATACCGCGTCATGGTAAACGGCAAGCCGATTACCTTCCTCGACACCCCGGGCCACGAGGCGTTTACCTCGATGCGCGCCCGCGGCGCTCAGGTTACAGATATCGCAATTCTTGTGGTCGCAGCGGATGACGGTATCATGCCGCAAACCGTTGAGGCCATCAACCATGCGAAGGCGGCAAACGTGTCCATTATTGTCGCCATCAATAAAATGGATAAACCGGACGCTAATCCGGACAGGGTTATGCAGGAACTCACCGAGTACGAGCTGGTCCCCGAGGAGTGGGGCGGCGACGTCATCTGTGTGCCGATTTCTGCGAAGACCCACCAGAACATCGACACCCTACTCGAGATGGTTCAGCTTGTCGCGGATATGAAAGAGCTTAAAGCCAATCCGGACCGCCTGGCAAAGGGTACTGTTATTGAGGCAAGGCTGGATAAAGGCCGTGGTCCGGTCGCGACTGTGCTTGTCCAAAACGGTACTTTACACCAGGGCGACATAATAATTGCCGGCACTTCGGTCGGCCGTGTAAGAGTCATGCTTGACGACCAGGGCCGCAAGGTCAAGGAAGCAGGCCCCTCCGTCCCGGTGGAGATTACCGGATTGGATGAGGCGCCGAGTGCCGGCGACACGTTCAACGCTGTTGAGGATGAGCGCCTGGCAAGAGAGCTGGTTGAAAAAAGAAAGCACGACGCAAAAGAAGAACAGTTTAAATCCTATCAGAAGGTCACGCTCGAAAACCTCTTCTCCCAGATTGAGGAGGGCGAGGTGAAAGAGCTTTCGATTATTGTCAAAGCGGATGTCCAGGGTTCCGTCGAGGCGGTCAAACAGTCGCTTGAAAAACTTTCCAATGAGGAAGTCCGCGTACGCGTCATTCACGGCGCGGTGGGTGCGGTCAACGAATCCGACGTCATGCTCGCAAACGCTTCGAATGCGATTATCGTTGGATTCAACGTCCGTCCCGACCCAACCGCCCGTGACCAGGCAGAACGCGACGGGGTGGATATCCATCTCTACCGCGTCATCTATGATGCCATCGATGACGTCAAGTCTGCAATGAAGGGCATGCTCGCCCCGAAAATCCGCGAGGTGGAGCAGGGCCGTCTGGAAGTTCGTCAGGTATACAAGATTTCCAACGTCGGTGCGGTCGCCGGCTGCTATGTCCAGTCCGGCAAGATCACCAGGGGTTCGAAAATCCGGATTGTCCGTGATGGCATCATCATCGGCGACGACGAGCTCGACACCCTTAAGCGCTTTAAAGACGATGTCCGTGAGGTGACCCAGGGTTACGAGTGCGGCGTCAGCCTCCAGAAGTTCAACGATATCAAGGAAGGCGACATCTTCGAAGCGTATATTATGGAAGAGTACCAGGAAGACTAAAACCATTGTGGAACGAATTTCTCGTTTCAGGGATCGGGGACGAATCCGCCCGCGCCGGTATTTCCGCGCGACGGGTTCGTCCTTCCTGTTAGAAAGGAAAAGGAGGGGAGCAAGGATGGCGACCCATAAGATTGACCGTATATCCGAGGATGTCCGCAGGGAGCTGACGGATATTTTCCGGATATTGAAAGACCCCCGTATTACGGGAATGCTCTCGATTGTGCACGTGGAGGTAACAAACGACCTTTCGTTCGCAAAGGTGCATGTCAGCTCGCTTGACGGGCTTGATGCAGCAAAAAACGCGGTGAAGGGGTTGAAAAACGCTTCCGGTTTTATCCGCCATGAAATCGCACAGCGTCTGAATCTCCGTCATGCACCGGAACTTGTGTTTGTTGCGGATGATTCCATCGAAACCGGTGCGGAGATTTCCCGCCTGATTGAACAGATAAAGAAAAAGGATGGCGGACTCGATGAAAATAACGATTGAACAGGCGGCAGCTCGCCTGAAAACGGCAGAGGATATCGTCATTCTCTGCCACCAAAGCCCGGATGGGGATACTATGGGAAGCGCCTTCGCCATGTATCAGGCGTTTCAGGTATTGGGTAAACGGGCAAGGGTGGAATGCGCGGATCCCCTGCCGGATAAATTTCGCTTTTTGTTTAAGGACTACCGCCACGTGGAATTTGAACCGAAATTTGTTTTGGCGGTCGACGTGGCGGATGAAAAGCTGCTCGGAATGACGATCCGGGAAAAATACCCTCGGGTGGATATGTGCATTGACCACCATCCGTCCAACACCGCATATGCAAAGGAACTGCTTCTCGAAGCGGACAGCGCGGCGGCTGCCGAAATCATTGCGCTCATCATCGGGCAGATGGGAATAGAAATGACTTCTCGAATGGCGGGCTGTATTTATACTGGAATTGCAACCGATACTGGATGCTTTAAGTTTTCCAACACTACCCCCAGAAGCCACCGGATTGCGGCCCATACCATGGAGCACACGGATTTGGTCGCGAAGATTAACGAGCTTGTCTTTGACACCAAGACGAAAAATAAGCTGGCCTTTGAAAAATGCGCGCTGGCTGCGCTCGAGTACTATTTTGAGGATCGCTGCGCATTGATTCCCGTCACGATGGAGATGATGGAGCGGTGTGGTGTGACCTATGAGGAAATCGATGATATCTCCTCCCTTCCCCGACAGATTGAAGGGGTGGAGGTGGGAATCACTCTCAAGCAGCGGGACGAAAGCGGGTACAATATTTCCATCCGTACCAAGGCAAGCTGTGATGCGGGCGCCATCTGCCGCAGGCTCGGTGGTGGAGGGCATACCCGCGCGGCCGGCTGCGCAGTGGATGGAACACTTCAGGAGGCCAAGCAGAAAATTTTGGACGCTGTCTCCGGATATCTTGAGGGTAAAGCATGACGGACGGCATTTTGTGCATCAACAAAGAAGAGGGGTTCACCTCCTTTGATGTGGTCGCAAAGCTGCGGGGTGTTTTGAAAACAAAGAAGATTGGACACGCTGGGACACTCGACCCGATGGCAACCGGAGTACTCCCGGTTTTTCTCGGCCGCGCGACCAAGGCATGCGACTGCCTGGCAGATCACGATAAGACTTACCAGGCGTGTTTTCAGCTTGGCGTGACCACGGATACGCTCGACCGCACCGGAACGGTGCTTTCCACAAGCGAGGTCCTAGTGGGAAAAGAGGAAATCCGTGCTCTTTTGCCAAAGCTTACGGGGGAGATCCTCCAGGTGCCGCCGATGTACTCGGCGGTCAAGGTGGGTGGCAGAAAGCTCTACCAGCTTGCGAGAGAGGGGAAAGAGATACAGCGTCAGCCCCGACCGGTCACGATCTATCATCTTGACTTGCTCGGAGTGGGAGAGCGGGAACAGGAATACTGCATGGAAGTCTCCTGTTCCAAAGGTACTTACATCCGCTCGCTGTGTGAAGAGATCGGAAAACGTCTCGGCTGCGGGGCTGTTCTGACTGAACTAAAACGCACCCAGGCATGCGGCTTTTCCCTGGATGACTGCCTGACGCTCGCGCAGGTGGAGCAGGCGGTACGAGCGGGAACCATTGAACAGCATATCCTGCCGGTGGAGCAGGCGTTTGAAGCATATCCCCGGGTGGATTTGGATGAGCACGCGGCAAAGCTGTTTTTTAACGGGGTAAAGCTTGACCCCACGCGTCTCAGGATTCCCGGACAAGCCCCGTATTATCGCGTCTATGCGCCGAAACGGGGGTTTATTGCGCTCGCATACGTGGATGCGAGGGGGGCGTTTCGCTCCAAAAAATTTTTTATCCTCCAGTAGAATAAGAAGGGGATACCCATGGTTACTTATACGGATTTGCATACAATTAAACTTTCTTTTCCCACGGCAGTAGCAGTCGGCTTTTTTGACGGAGTCCATCTGGGCCACCGCAAGGTGCTTGAGAAAATCATCGGGCATGATCGGGAGAATCTGCGCTCCTGTGTGTTCTCCTACACGGTTTCGGACCATATTCCACAGGCAAAGGCGGGCTTTTCCTATCTACGTACACCTACGCTCAAGCGCCGGTATATGGAGGCGCTCGGCGTGGATTTCCTGGTAGTACCCTCGTTTGACAGTTTCTGTTCCCTTTCTCCGGAAGAATTTGCCCGGGATATCCTCAAAGATAAGCTTCATGCACAGGTGGTCTGCTGCGGCAGTGATCTGCGGTATGGGGAAAATGCTTCCGCGGATGCTCAGCAGCTCAGCCGCGACGGTAAACGGTTCGGCTTTGCCGTCGAAATTGTAGAGCCGGTGTGCGTGGACGGGAAGAAGGTGAGTTCCTCCCGGATTCGGGAATATATCCGCGAGGGAGAGGTGGATAAGGCGAACGAGCTGCTTGACCGCCCGTTTGCATTTGATTTTGAGGTGGTCAAAGGCAACCAGCTTGGCAGAACCATAAATTCCCCGACGATAAACCAGGTGTTGCCCGAACGCTTCGTGGTCCCAAAATTTGGCGTCTATGCCTCGGTTGCAATGGTTGGGGAAAAGTTGTACCCGGCGGTCACAAACGTTGGGGTAAAGCCCACCATCGGCAGCGACAAGATTTTGGCAGAGACATATATCATCGGCTTTGAAGGGGATTTGTACGGACAGCACGTCGAGGTACGCTTGCTCAAATTCACCCGCCCGGAACAGAAATTCCCGGGCGTGCCTCAACTCAAAGCACAAATTGCCAAGGATACGCAAAATTCCATCGACTATCTGAAAAAAATCGGGGAACTCAAGTAGTAGCGTAAGAAAATGCTTTACAGAGTACCCCCGGTTATGATATAATCTTATCTGCTATCCGCCTGCTTCACGGCGTTGGGATTATGCCCGTTATCCGGGAAAATTGCCTGCCCATGGCTGAGATTCAGGGGGAATTTTTAAAGAGGTGATAGTATCATGATGCTCAAAGAAGAAAAACAGGCCGTTATCGCGGCAAACGCCATTCACGAAGGCGACACCGGTTCTCCGGAGGTCCAGATTGCCATTCTCACCAAGAGAATCAATGACTTGACCGAGCACCTGAAAATCCACAAGAAAGACCACCACTCCCGCAGAGGCCTTCTGAAGATGGTCGGCCGCCGCCGTAACCTGCTCAACTACCTGATGAAAACTGATATTGAGCGTTACCGTGCAATCATTGCAAAACTTGGCCTTCGTAAGTAATTATCAGCGAAGAAAGAACAGCAGACGAAAATTCGTCTGCTGTTTTTGTATATAAAAAAACAATGACATGACAGATTCCCCCAGCTACCCTAATCTAGAACAGGAAATATGGGACAGGGTTCCATTTGCAAAACAGGATGGGCCCCGGTATAATGGGGAAGACACGAGATTCGGATAAGGAGGACTTGAGTCCATGATACTGGTCATCGATGTAGGAAATTCCAATACTGTCATCGGGTGCTTTTACAGGGAAACTCTGCGTTTTACTGCACGCATTTCCTCTGAACAGACCCAGACGGAGGACGAATACGCGCTCAAGCTGCAGGGGCTGTTTACCATGCACGGCATCCAGCCAGGGGAAGTCGAAGGGAGTATTATTGCCTCGGTGGTTCCGGTTATTACCCCGGTTCTGAAACTGGCGGTGGAGCGGCTGACCGGGCAGAGGGTGTTAACCGTGGGTTCCGGACTCAAGACCGGTCTGAATATCCGCATTGACAACCCGGGTCAGCTCGGCAGCGATTTGGTGGTGGATGCGGTCGCCGCCTGTGCCTGCTATGACAGGCCGATCCTGATTTTCGACATGGGCACTGCCACAACCCTCTCCGTAGTGGACAGCAAAGGCGGCTACATCGGCGGGATGATCATACCGGGAATCCGCCTGGCGATGGATGCGCTGTCTGCAAGCACTTCCCAGCTTCCACGCGTCGACCTGACTCCTCCCGAACGGTTGATTGGCACAAACACGGTAGAATGCATGCAGTCCGGTGCTGTTTACGGAAACGCCGCGATGATTGACGGAATCATCGACCGGATGGAAGAACAGCTGGGAACACGTGCCACCGTGGTAGCTACCGGCGGCATGCTCGGCACGGTGATTCCCTACTGCCGCCATAACATCATCAGCGATGAAACGCTGATGCTGCGGGGGCTGAAAATCCTGTATGAGAAAAACAGGCCGTCGCCGGAACGGAGGAACCGCCTTGTTTGATGAGACGAAAAAGGAATACCGCTCGGTACGGTTTTCCGGGGATGAGCTGGAGGGTCGGGAGCTTCGAGGATTTCTCTTTGAAAAGTGCTCGTTTCGCGGCGCGCAAATGCGGGATTTGTTTACCCTGTCCTGCTCGTTTGTGGAGTGTACCTTTTCCTTTGCTCAGCTAAACGGATCCATCCACCGGTACAGCCAGTTTACGGGCTGTGATTTTTCGGATGCAAACCTTTTTTGCGCGGGCTTTGAGGAATGCAAGTGTACGGCAACTTCCTTTTCCGGGGCACAGCTGACCGGGTTTTCCATTAGGGGCGGCAACTTTAGTGACAGCGTGTTTCTAGAATGCGCCCTGCGTTCGATGGATTTTCGCGGCGTTAACCTGGCGCGTGCGGATTTGCGGCAATGCGATTTGAAGCGCTGCAATTTTCAGCAGGCGGATTTATCCCATGCCCTGCTGCAAAACTCCGATTTGACGGAAGCAGACCTGCGGGACGCAAATATTGCAGGCGTGGATTTTCGCAGCGTACACCTGCACAAAACCAAGATGGATATTGCACAAGCAGTTTTGCTTGCAGAAAACATGGGCGCCGTAATTCTTTAGCGTTGTGAGAAGCCGGAAATAAACCAAACGATTGATTTTCCTGAACAGACGAATCAAAAAGAAGGCCCCTGTACCGGAAATTTTCCGGTACAGGGGCCTTGGTATCTGGATTATTCTGTAGGCGCTTCGGAAGGCTGTTCCTCCGCAGCGGGCTCACTTTGCTCAGCGGGCTGTTCAGAAGGTTCCGGCTGTGTCCCGCCGGCGGAGGTCGTGGTATCCTTAGCAGAGGAGGATGGTGGCTCTGCGGAAGAGGTATCGTCCCATGAGACGACGGGCGCCGCAGAACTCGACGACGGGACGCTCGAAGAAGTCGTCGGCAGATCGGAATCCTTGATGTCCTTGAGCGAGAGGATCTGGTATTCCTTGCCGTCTTTTTTCAGCTCATAGAGCTTGTATTTTTCCGGCTGGGGTTCCTGTTTTTTGCCGTCGGTGAACATACCCCAGGAGCTTCCGGGCGGGACATAGCCCACCGTTACCTGGTAGATGTCGCCGCTGCGGGTGATCTTTATCACTTTTGGTGTCGGAAGGTTGCTTTCCCCTACGGGCGGGACATGGTAGGATTTGATACTCTCGTCATACACAAACTGCTCGCCGCCGGAATTGGTTTTGAGCGTCTGATGTTGGAGCGTGACGCTTTTCCCAAAGAGCTTGGCCGCGTATACTTCCACGTCGCTTGCCGGGACGATGAGGTTGCCCAAATCATCGGTCGCATAATTGCTGGTATCCGTGTTGAGCAAAGTCGACCAAAGGGAAGTACGCAGCAGCAGCGTCTTATCGAGCTGGTTTGCGTCCTCAAAAGGGGCGGGACCAAACCTGACCACCGGGGTTAGAAAACGCCCGCTATTCCCCCTTTAACA
>UQSL01000004.1 GCA_900543705.1 uncultured Oscillospiraceae bacterium | reverse complement strand
AATATTTCCTACTTAGGGGCTTTTTTGTGCTGTCTGTACATTCTGGGGCAGTTCATTCAGTTCACTATACAGGGGGCTTTGAAATGTATTAGCATATATACTTCAATTTGTTTTACGATGTAACCAATAAAAATCAGGCCAAAACAGGTCAGCCTGGTTCAAACTGTTTTAAATTGAAAACCCCCGAAACCGTAGTTTCGGGGGTTTTTGGCATCCCAAAGGGAAATTATCTCTTTGAGAACTGAGGTGCGCGACGAGCAGCCTTGAGGCCGTATTTCTTGCGCTCCTTCATACGGGGATCGCGGGTCAGGAAGCCGGCCTTTTTCAGGACAGCCCGGAACTCCGGATTCGCGCCGAGAAGTGCGCGGGAAATGCCGTGGCGGATGGCACCCGCCTGGCCGGAAACGCCGCCGCCTGCAACGGTGCAGACGATGTCGTAGTTACCGACGGTATTTGTCAGGTTGAGCGGCTGACGGACGATGAGCTTGAGGGTCTCAAGGCCAAAGTAATCATCGATGTCTCTGCCGTTAATGGTGATATTGCCAGTTCCCTCGTAAATGCGAACGCGGGAAACGGAATTCTTTCTTCTGCCAGTGCCATAGAAATATGGTTTAGAATCGTACATCAAAATTGCCTCCCCTCAATTAAAACTCAAAAGTTTCCGGTTTTTGTGCTGCATGGTTGTGAGCGGCACCTTTGTATACGCGAAGACGAGTGAGCGCCTTGCGGCCAATGGTGGTGTCCGGAATCATGCCTTTAACAGCGAGAGTCATTGCCTTTTCCGGATTCTCCGCCATCAAAGTGGAGTACTTGACTTCCTTGAGGCCGCCGACCCAGCCGGTATGATGGCGATAGTATTTCTGATCGAGCTTTTTACCGGTCAGAACCGCTTTTTCGACGTTAATAATAATGACATGGTCACCACAGTCGACATGCGGGGTGAAGGTAACTTTCTGTTTGCCGCGGAGCAGCTCCGCAGCTTTTGCGGCGACGCGTCCGAGCGGCTTGTCTGTTGCATCAAGCACATACCAGGAACGGTTGACTTCGCCGGCTTTTGCCATAAAAGTTGACATGTGTTTTCCCTCCTGCGATATATTCACAAGTGATTGTTTTACGTTTCCTGCTGTCCCAAATATGGACAGACCTCGAAACAGGCAAGTTATATTATAGGGGGATGATAAGGTACTGTCAAGTCTTTTTTTGAATTTTTTAATTTACCCATAAATAAACTCCCGTTTTCTCCGTTTTTCATACCATTATCTCTTCCATACTCATGTGCCATTTTAATTTTATTATTGCAACATTGAGGGCTTTTGTGTAAAATATCCTTGAACATTTCACTGGGAATTAACCAGCCGCAGGGACAGTTTTTCCTGTAGTTATGGTATACAAAAAGAAAAAGGAGTGCCGTTATGCAGGAAATTCTCGGTTACATGCGCAAAGCAATTACCGATTACCATATGATTGAAAACGGGGACAGCATCGCAGTCGGAGTCTCCGGCGGCAAGGATTCCGTCATGCTGCTGACGGGACTCGCCCGCCTGCGCCGCTTTATCGGCATCGACTACCAGCTCGTCGCCGTGACGCTTGACCCCGGGTTTGAAGGACGACAGGAGGATTACTCCTCCATTGCCGCTCTGTGCGAGGATTTCGGGGTGGAGTATGTAGTCAAGCGCACCGGCATGGGGGAGATTATCTTTGATATCCGGCAGGAGAAAAACCCGTGCAGCTTATGTGCCCGCATGCGCCGGGGCGCTTTGCACGACACGGCCAAGGAGTATGGATGCAACAAAATTGCGCTCGGCCACCACTTTGACGATGCGGTCGAGACCTTTTTCATGAATTTGTTCAACGAAGGGCGCATTGGGTGTTTTTCTCCGGTCAGCTACCTGTCCCGCAAGGATCTGACGATGATTCGCCCGCTTGTCTATGCCACGGAACGGGAAATCCAAAACGCCGCGAACCGGGAGCGTCTGCCCATCGTCAAAAGCAAGTGCCCGGTCGACGGGGTCACCAACCGGCAGAAAACCAAGGAGTGGCTCGTCCAGATGGAAAGAGAGTATCCCGGCCTGCGCAAGCGTGTCTTCGGAGCGATGAAGCGCGCAAATGTCGACGGGTGGGGGACGGGGGAAAAGCGCTGACCGTCTAACTCCGGGCGAAACCCGTTTTCCCCTGGTTCGCAACCTCTGAATGCCGGAAGAAATGAACCCCCGTTTTCAGACACCGCATTTTTCTAATTGTTCCTCAAAGGCCGCCTCCTGCAGTTTTTCCTCGGTGAGCATGGATGTACTGCAACGTCCGTGCTCAGGACGGGGGAAAAGCTTCCGCGTGTATCGCCTGCGGCCAGTGCTAGGACATCTGCCCGCAGCATCTTTTCAGAACTGCTGAAAGACGTCGCCCATACCTTTGAGCAGTAATTCATCCTGTTAATCCAACAATCGTAACATACATAATACAAAAAAATCAGGCCCGTGGAAGGCAATCTTCCACGGGCCGTTTCAGTTATACGTATCCAGCAAATTCCGGTAACGAGCTTTCTTATTTAATGACGCTGCTTGAATCCTTGAGCACGACGTCGTGTGCACCGCCCTCGACAATGCTTGTAGAGGAGACAAGAGTCAGCTTCGCCTTTTGCTGCAGCTCGGGGATGGTAAGCGCCCCACAGTTGCACATCGTGGACTTGACCTTGCTCAGGGTGAGCTGGACATTGTCCTTCAGGCTTCCGGCGTAGGAGACATAGGAATCGACGCCCTCTTCAAAGGAAAGCTTTGCAGCACCTCCCATGTCATAGCGCTGCCAGTTTCTTGCTCTTGAAGAACCCTCGCCCCAGTACTCTTTCATATAGTTGCCGTTGATGTTGACCTTGTTCGTCGGGCTCTCATCAAAGCGGGCAAAGTAGCGGCCGAGCATTACGAAGTCCGCGCCCATGGCAAGCGCCAGTGTCAGATGATGGTCGTGGACGATGCCGCCGTCCGAGCAGATTGGCACGTAAATGCCGGTTTCCTCGAAATACTCGTCACGCGCTTTGGCGACCTCGATGACTGCGGAGGCCTGTCCGCGCCCGATGCCCTTCTGCTCCCTGGTGATACAGATGGAGCCACCGCCGATGCCGATTTTTACAAAATCCGCTCCCGCCTTGGCGAGGAAGAGAAAGCCGTCTCGGTCGACGACGTTTCCTGCGCCGACTTTGACAGTATCGCCGTATTTTTCACGAATAAAGTCAATCGTTCTCGACTGCCACTCGGTAAAACCCTCGGAGGAGTCGATGCACAGCACATCCGCCCCCGCTTCGACCAATGCCGGGACACGCTCCGCGTAGTCGCGGGTATTGATGCCTGCGCCGACGACATAGCGCTTGGAGGCGTCGAGCAGCTCGTCCGGGTTTTCCTTGTGGGAGTCATAGTCCTTGCGGAAGACAAAGTAGAGGAGTCTCTGGTTTTTATCGATGATAGGTAGGGAGTTGAGCTTGTGGTCCCAGATGATGTTGTTCGCCTCTTTTAAGGTGGTGCCCTCATCAGCGGTAATCAGCTTTTCAAACGGGGTCATAAAATCGGAGACTTTGGTATCCGGGGACATCCGGCTGACGCGGTAGTCGCGGCTGGTAACAATGCCGAGCAGCTTGCCGTCGCTCGTGCCGTCATCCGTGACAGCCACAGTGGAGTGATCGGTTTTTTCCTTAAGCGCGAGGATATCTGCGAGCGTCTGATCCGGTCGGATGTTGGAATCACTGCGGACAAAACCGGCCTTATAATTTTTAGCACGGGCGACCATGGCGGCTTCATTCTCGATGCTCTGAGAGCCGTAGATGAAAGAGATGCCGCCCTCTTTTGCCAGAGCAACCGCCATGTTGTCATCGGAAACCGACTGCATGATGGCAGAGACCATCGGGATGTTCATCGAGATGGCAGGCTGTTCTCCTTTTTTGAACTTGACAAGCGGTGTTTTCAGGCTGACATTGCTCGGGATGCACTGTGCAGAGGAGTAGCCTGGAACCAGCAAATACTCGTTAAACGTATGGGACGGCTCGCTGAAATAATACGCCATGGGATCGTCTCCTTTTTTATCATCGGTAAAGTTGAACAAGTTTAAAAATACGCCTTTTTTCATAAAAATTCATCGAGGAAAGACGAAATCCGTAGAAAATCGGCGGCTGAGTTTTTCCCATTATAATGAGGAAAACTTCATAAGTCAAGAACTCTTTTTTCCGGTTGTAACAGTTTAGCGGTTTCCATAACCAAGATAAAAAAACATTTCCGGTTTTTATGGAAATTTGTATCGGAATTTAATAGCCAAAAGCGGGCAGAATCAAAGAGGACACCGAATAATTATGATTTTTCCACCCGCTGGATTATGATAACGCCCTCTCCTTTGTCAAGAGAGGGCACAGACAATCACTGTGCAGGCAAAAGGGCACATCCTTTTCCCCTGACAGGGTTATCTCCAGTTTCCGCCCTGGCCCGAGAAGTTCTGGGACTGCGGCGGATATGGAGGCTGATTATAATATGGCGGCGGGGCCATATCAGTCGGGACACGGTTTCTGACGGCAAAGAGAAATACCGGCCCGAGCCTGAACAGGATGCTAAGCACAATAAACAAAGTCGCCATTTCAGGGGCATGGACTTTAAAAATCTGGTAATAGGACAGATAGGTAAACACCGCAGAGACAATCATCGCGCCCCAGGTCAGAAAACCCATCGAATCCGACAGCCCGGTAATGACCCCCATCGCTAAGGTCACACACCCGCAGATGAGCAAAATGAGGGAATATTTGCTGCTGCGCCCCTCATGTGCTCCAATCTGGTCGGCGACGCTACCAAGCAGATACATCCGCGCAATCGGAATCCAGGCCAGAAACGGGTTGCTCAGCCCCCGGCACTGGGCAATGTGATACAGCCCGATACTTTCCAGGATGTAAAAGATAATCCCCACAGCCGCAGCTATAAGCAACGCCACAATGATTACAGTTCCGAATACAAGAAAAAGCTCTGTCCATCCGTTATAGTAATTATGATACATAGTGTTCCTCCCTTTTTTCCGGAATGACCCCCATAATCCGGATTTTATTTTATACAATTGCATTATACCGTAGGAAAAAGTTTTTCGCAAGTTTAACATATAATTCTTATTTTTATTAGGCTGGCAAACTAATTTAAAAACAAATCGTAAACAATCATTGAATTTATACCAGATTTCTTGAACAGACATGCCGAATAGTGCTAGTATATAGCTTAGCCAACTAAGTAAAATATAAGGGGGACGACAGAACGTGAAAGAGGATTCCGAGAGGTCTCTTCTGATGCTATTCGGGCAGGTGGCGCATTTACAGTTGCTGCGTGCTTATAATCTCCTCGATACCTTCGGCGTACACCCAAAGCAGGTCCCGACCTTGATGGTATTGAAAAGCCATGAGGGCACCAGCCAGAAGGAACTGGTCGAATTGCTGCGCGTAAAGGCCCCGACGGTCGCGGTTACGGTCAAACGGCTGGAACGGGCCGGCTATGTGGAACGTCGCGGCGATGAGGAGGACCAGCGGGTAAGCCACATAAACCTGACGGAATATGGAAAAAGAATCGTAGAACAAATCCCCTCCCAAATGAAACAGGTGGAGGAGGAAGCGTTGCGAGGCTTTACGCAGGAGGAAATCATGCTCATGCGCAGACTGCTGCTCCAGATGCGTGAAAACCTTACAATGCCTCCTGAGGAGGAAACGGTGGAAACTCCCCGCGGAAGGACCCGCCACGGGCCGCTTCGAAGAGATAGATTCGAATAGATTCGAAAGAGAGGACTGACTCACTTGCTCAAACTAGCAAAATATCTAAAAAAATCAGTCGTGCCGATCCTGCTGATCTTCGGCCTGCTGATTGTCCAGGCAATGTGTGACCTGGCACTGCCGGAATACACTTCAAACATCGTCGACGTCGGTATCCAGCAGGGCGGCATCGAAAACGCCGCCCCCAAGGCGGTCACCGCAGCGGAGCTTAAAAAAATCGCGCTGTTTATGAATGACAGCGATCAGCAGGCCATGCAAAACGAATACCGGCTGCTTGATAAGGACACCCTCTCCGATTCCGAGTATCAAAAGTATGTCAAGCAGTACCCTGCGCTCGAAAATGAGCCGGTTTATATCCTCAACACCAAGGACAAGGATAAAATTGCGGAGCTGTCCTCCATTTTCGCAAAGCCCGTGCTCATTACCTCCTTTTTAGAGCAGGACAATGAACAGACCGCCGCGCTAAAACAGCAGATTCTCGCGCAGATGATGCCGCAGGGCGTACCGGAGGGTATGGACATCGACTTGTTCGAGGTCTTCTCAAAGCTCCCCCCCGAGCAGATGGAGCAGATAACCGCCAAGATGAACGAGCCCTTCTCCAAAACGTCGGACAGTATGATTCAGCAGTCCGCCGCCGGCTTCCTCAAAGGGGAGTATGAAAAACTCGGCATGAGCGCGTCTAATATGCAGACGGGCTACATCTTGCTAACAGGGCTTAAAATGCTCGGTATCTCTTTACTTGCGGTGGCGGCCACGATTCTAGTCGGTTTCCTCGCATCGCGCGTGGCGGCCTCCCTGGGACGCGACTTGCGCAGCAGGGTATTTCAAAAAGTGGTCTCTTTCTCCAACCAGGAGATGGATGAATTCTCGACTGCTTCCCTCATTACCCGGAGTACGAACGACATCCAGCAGATCCAGTTGCTCATGGTCATGCTGATGCGGATTGTCTTCTACGCGCCCATTGTCGGCATCGGCGGCGTCATTAAGGTGCTCGGCACCAATACTTCGATGACCTGGATTATTGCAGTCGGCGTGGCGGCGGTGCTCACGCTGGTCATCGTACTCTTTTCCATCACCATGCCGCGCTTTAAGATGATGCAAAAGCTTGTCGACAAGCTAAACCTTGTCACCCGGGAAATCCTCACCGGTCTGCCGGTTATCCGCGCGTTTTCCACTCAAAAACATGAGGAAGAACGCTTTGATAAGGCAAACCGGGATTTGACAAAGACAAACCTGTTCGTCAACCGTGTGATGACCTGCATGATGCCGACCATGATGCTGATGATGAACGTCATCTCCGTGATGATAGTATGGTTTGGCGCAAAGGGAATTGACGCGGGGCAGATGCAGGTCGGCGATATGATGGCCTTCCTCCAGTACACGATGCAGATTATCTTGTCCTTCCTGATGATTTCCATGGTCTCCATTATGATGCCGCGTGCTTCCGTCTCCGCCAACCGTATCGTGGAGGTATTAAATAAGGAGACCGCCATCAACGACCCGTCCTCTCCAAAGCCCTGCGACCCGGCTAAAAAAGGCGTGGTGGAGTTTAAAGACGTCTCCTTCCGCTACCCGAACGCAGAGGTGGATGTGCTCTCAGATATCTCCTTTACCGCCCAGCCCGGCCAGACAACCGCCTTTATCGGCTCGACCGGTTCCGGCAAGTCCACTCTCATTAACCTGATTCCGCGTTTTTATGACGTATCACAGGGAGAAATCCTGGTGGACGGCGTGGACATCCGAGAAATGACCCAGCACGAGCTGCACGCAAAAATCGGCTATGTCCCGCAGAAGGGCGTGCTCTTCTCGGGTACGATTGAATCGAACATCAAATACGGCAACAGGGACGCCAGCGATGACGAGATGCATTCCGCCGCCGAGGTTGCCCAGGCGATGGAGTTCATCTCCCAGAAAGAGGAGGGCTTCACCTCCGAAATCTCCCAGGGCGGCACCAACGTCTCGGGCGGGCAAAAACAGCGCCTGTCTATCGCGCGGGCGATTGCCAAGGATCCGGAAATCTATATCTTTGACGACAGTTTTTCCGCTCTCGATTTTAAGACCGACCGCGCCCTGCGCGCTGCATTAAAGGAAAAAACCGCGAATTCCACGGTACTCATCGTGGCACAGCGAATTAGCACAATCATGCATGCGGAGCAGATCGTCGTCCTCGATGAGGGACAGATTGTCGGCATCGGCACACACAAGCAGCTGATGGAAGACTGCGAGGTCTACCAGCAGATTGCATACTCCCAGCTTTCAAAGGAGGAATTGGCACAATGAGCAGACCGAAGGGCCCTATGGGGCACGGCAGAATGCCGGCGGAAAAAGCCAAGGACTTCAAGGGTTCCATGAAAAAACTGGCGAAATACCTTTCCGCCTATAAGATTTCCCTGCTGCTGGTCCTGATTTTTGCAGTCGGCAGCACGGTGTTCTCGATTGTTGGGCCGAAAATCCTCGGCAACGCGACCACCGAAATCTTCAACGGCCTTGTCAGCAAGGTATCCGGTGGGGCAGGCATTGATTTTACAAAAGTCGGGCAAATCCTGCTGTTCCTGCTTGGCATGTATGCCATCAGCGCACTGTTTAGTTATATCCAGAGTTTCCTCATGACCGGAGTCACCCAGAAGGTCACCTATCAGCTGAGAAAGGCGATCTCCGAAAAAATCCAGCGGATGCCGATGAAATACTTTGACACCAAGACGCACGGCGAGGTGCTCTCCCGTGTGACGAACGATATCGACACCCTCAGCCAAAGCATGAACCAGAGCGTCATTCAAATTATCACCTCGATCACCACTGTGGTCGGCGTGCTCATCATGATGTTCTCCATCAGCTGGCTGATGACCATCGTCGCCCTGCTGATTCTCCCGATTTCCATGGTGCTTGTCTCTCTTATCGTCAAGCGCTCCCAGAAGTACTTTAAGGCACAGCAGGAATACCTTGGCCATGTAAACGGTCAGGTTGAGGAGGTCTATGGCGGGCACAACATCGTGCGCGCGTTCAACAGCGAGGAGGATGTCATCAAAACCTTTGATGAGACGAATAACATCCTTTACAAATCCGCCTGGAAATCCCAGTTTTTCTCCGGCATGATGCAGCCGATTATGAACTTTATCGGCAATGTGGGCTACGTTGTAGTTGCCATTCTCGGTGGATGGCTTGCAATCGGCGGCACGATTACCGTCGGCAACATCCAGTCTTTCATCCAGTATGTCAAGACCTTCACCCAGCAGGTTTCCGCTGCGGCCCAGGTTACGAATATGCTGCAGTCCACGGCGGCTGCCGCGGAACGGGTCTTTGAATTCCTCGCCGAGGAAGAGGAGGACCAGTTTGCCGAACACCCGGTCTCCGTGAAGGGGCTGGAAGGCCGCGTCACCTTTGACCATGTCAAATTCGGCTACAATCCGGAGAAAAACATCATCAAGGACTTCTCCGCTGAAGTGAAGCCAGGCCAGAAGATTGCAATTGTCGGCCCGACCGGCGCCGGCAAGACCACGATGATCAAACTGTTGATGCGTTTTTACGACGTCACGGACGGCGCGATTTTGATCGACGGACACGATGTCAGGGACTTTAACCGCAATGAATTGCGCGAGATGTTCGGCATGGTGCTCCAAGATACCTGGCTGTTCAACGGCACGATTATGGAGAACATCCGTTACGGCAGGCTCGACGCAACCGACGAGGAGGTCAAGGCGGCCGCAAAATCCGCCCATGTGGAGCACTTCGTCAAGACTCTGCCGGACGGCTACAACATGGTGCTCAATGAAGAGGCGAGCAACGTCTCCCAGGGTCAGAAACAGCTTCTGACGATTGCGCGTGCCATTCTTGCCGACCCGAAAATCCTGATTCTCGACGAGGCTACTTCTTCTGTCGATACCCGTACCGAGGTGCGCATCCAACGCGCCATGGATAACCTGATGCGGGGCAGAACCAGCTTTGTCATCGCGCACAGGCTTTCCACCATCCGCGATGCGGATTTGATTCTCGTCATGAACGAGGGCGACATCGTCGAGCAGGGCAGGCACGAGGAGTTGATGAAGCAGGGCGGCTTTTATGCAAAGCTGTACAACTCTCAGTTTGAATCTTCGCAGTCCGCTTAAACGGGCTCATCAGGCCATCCCGGCAAATGCTGGGAGGCCTTTTTGTTTTGGCAGAGAACGGTTTCCTACTGGGCAAAGCTTTCCTTTGGTCAGTATTAAGCCGCACAGCCGCAGCCGCAGAGACCGCACAAAATTTGCCCGCAGTGCGGCTTTTAACCCCACAGAAAGATCAAAATTGTTCCACTACTGAAAAAACCAAAAGAATAAGACGGCGCAAAGAAAAACCCACGGATGATTCAGTCCTCATCCGTGGGTTTATTTGATTTCCTGTTCCAAATTCTCAAACAGCTTGCAATTAAAAAAATCTATGATCGTAATATCTAGTCCGTCACACAGCTTCTTCACGGTAATGACAGATAAATCTTTCCTATTAGGATTCATCATACTGTAAACAGTGGAAGGCGTCACCCCAGAACGCACCGCAAGTTCATTATATTTCATGTTACGTTCTTTACATAATTCCTGAAATCGCTGTACAATTGCTTCCTTGATCGACATATACATCGCCTCTGCAAGTAATTGTAAAAGAATTTACATTTACGCGTATACGCACTTGCGTAATAGTAGTTTTCCTGATAAACTATATTCATATGCGAATCATGTGAGGCGAATTATTATGATAGCAGAACAAACCTGTTGTTTTACCGGCCATCGGCATATCCCGCCGGAACATCTTCCGGAACTCACTCTGGCTCTGGAACAAACCCTGAGAACGCTGATTTCCCAGGGCTTTCGCCAATTTCTCGCAGGCGGCGCGCTCGGCTTCGACACCCTTGCCGCACAGACTGTTTTGCGCCTGAAAAGGGAGTTTCCCCAAATCAGGCTTGTTCTCGTCCTGCCCTGCCGGGAGCAGGACAAATACTGGAACGCAACCCAACGGCGCATGTACCGGGAAATTCTCCGCCGTGCAGATGAAGCCGTGTTCCTCTCTTCCCATTATTGCAGCGGCTGCATGCACAAACGCAACCGGTATCTGGTGGAGCATGCCTCCTTTTGCCTGTGTTACCTCACCGGCGAAAGTGGAGGGACTGCTTATACTGTACAATTTGCCAGGCAGAGGGGGCTTACCATCTTCAATTTGGCAAAACCACAACAAACACCCCTGTGCACATGCACAGGGGTGTTTTATGGTTTTTAGTATAGCCACTTCTAAAATTTCATCTTACACTTTTTCTGAAAAAATAACATGAGGTCGGAAATCAGTACGGCGTGGAGGTGCATCACATTATACACTTTGTATAATTTTGGATGATAATAAAATCAGCTCATGGGAGCAGTAGATAAGCACGCTCATCTCCCGCAGGATACGAGAGCAGGGCCGATCGCTCAGAGTGATCTCTTTTAAATTCCTGGAATCACGGCGGAATGGACATAGCGAATCAGGCATAAGTCAAGACGTGCACGCACATGACGAGCACCGCGCATACCACCCGTATTATGTCCACTGCATGATAGTTTTTACGCATCCCTTTGGAAGCCTGCTCCGCCGTTTTCTGCATAACAACCCCTTTTTCCCCTTTCAATGGTTAGATGACAATCCCCCCGTTGGGACTGAGTACCTGACCAGTGATGAAGCCCGCCTTATCCGATGCGAGGAACTCAATGGCATCCGCGACGTCCTGCGACGTGCCAAGCCTGCCGAGCGGAGCCTCCTGACGCAGAGCTTCCAGCGTCTGCTCGTCATAATCCGCGCACATATCCGTTTCCACAACGCCGGGCGCCACACAGTTGACCGTAATACCTGACGGACCCACTTCTTTTGCAAGCGCCTTTGTCAGCCCGATGATGCCCGCCTTTGCGGCAGAGTAGTGCACCTCACACGAGCCGCCGGTCACGCCCCACATCGAGGACAGAGTGATAATGCGCCCCTCTTTTCTCTGAATCATCTGGGGAAGCACGGCGCGACAGCAGTAAAACGTGCCGCCCAGATGCACCCCTATCATGCGGCTCCACTCCTCATCCGTGATGTCCTGGAACACCCGCTGCTGAGCAATGCCCGCATTGCACACGAGCACATCTATGGATCCGAACCGCTCCACCACCTCCTGCACCATGGCGGAGACGGCGGCGGAGTTTGAAACATCCGCGCGGAAAACCTCCGCAAACACGCCGAAACTGCGTACGATCTCCGCCGTTTTTTCCGCCGCGGCGGTGTCCGCATAGTAATTGAGAGCCACCTGAAAGCCTTTGGAAGCAAAGGAAATCGCGGTGGATCTTCCAATGCCGCGGGAAGCACCGGTGATTAAAACTGTTTTTGCCATCTAATCTCCTCCTGTAATCCTGTCATCTATCTGCCGGGCAGCTTGATAAACCGGGAGTTCCGTTTTCGCAACAGCAATCCCATGTTCTTTGGCGCAACTGGTTAGTTCCGGTGAAGGGAAAATCCCCTCGTCAAATATCACACAGGATACCTCCCGCAGTTTTGCGACTGCGAGGGTATTCTCGTTTGCTGTGACTGTAACCCATGCACACCCCGCCGGGGCGTGTGACATCGCATGGCTGAGCAGGTCGCAGCAGTAGACTTCTGAGAGGATCCGCTCCGGTGTTCCGCCGTCATACAGCAGGGTGATATCCTTCTCTCCGTCTAGTTCTGATAACTGCATTGTGTCCTCCGCCTTTCCTTTTCTGCCCATGGATTCAAAGTCATTCCATCCTTTGTTTTGTCGTTTTTGTCGGATTCTTTTCTTTCGGATGGCTTTCTTTTTATTATAATCGAACAGAGTTAATCTTTCAATCTCTGCGAAAAAGTCCATGTGGATTTTTCTGTGGTGGATTTCCCCGGCAGGAAATCACTTAAGGCTGTCCCCTTAGAACAGGAAGCGGTGCGGCGCCCTGCAGCTCTTAAACGGAGTTTCGGCCCCGCACGGCGTAATTCCTTTTTGGTTTCGTCCAAAAAAACGAGGGAAGGGGGAAACTCTGCCTAACCCCCTTTCCCACATGACACATTCCTGCCGCATTAGCGGTGCTCGAAGAATTACAATCATTGTGGAACTTTCCCAGAAGAAACTGTTCTTATCCCGGACAATTATGTCACCTTGTCAAACCGGCAAAATATTTTCAGTTTATCTCTTTTTTCCTCTGCACAAATCAGGTATAATAACAATATATGGCGAAATCCCTGAAATAATCGCCGCTTATCCTCTTTTTTGACATTACACCTCAAAGGAGTTTTTCCTATGAACCGCATAAAAGTCAAACTATACGGCAGTGAGTATACCGTTGTCACGGAAGAATCCGCTGATTATGTCAACTCCCTTGCAGAAATCATCAACAGGGACATGACCGGCCTGCTCGATTCGAGCTCCTCGATGTCGGTGATGTCCGCCGCCCTGCTGTGCTCCCTCAACTACCTGGACGAGAGCCGCAAGGCGTCCCAGTCGAGCGACCATCTGCGCTCCCAGATTTCCGAATATTTGGAGGAGGCGCGCCGCGCACGCTTGGAAGCGGATGAGGCAAAGCGCCAGATTCTCGCTTTGCAGACTCAAATTGAGCTGCTCAAAGGAGAGAAGGGCGGCAAGGCGTGAGAAACAAAGCGGAAATATTGGCGCCTGCCGGCAGCTTTGAATCTGTGAAAGCCGCCGTGTTTTCCGGCTGTGAT
Organism: uncultured Oscillospiraceae bacterium; assembly: GCA_900543705.1. Classification (GTDB taxonomy): domain Bacteria; phylum Bacillota; class Clostridia; order Oscillospirales; family Ruminococcaceae; genus Pseudoruminococcus_B. Next base: position 58,166 of record UQSL01000004.1, on the reverse strand, counting down.
GCAGTCTATCTTGGCGGGAAGGATTTTAACGCCAGGCGAAACGCAACCAATTTCGGCTTTGTGGAGCTTTGCGAAACCGTGGCTTTTTGCCACGAACGGGGCGTCACCGTTCACCAGACGCTCAACACCCTTGCCTTTGACGATGAGATGGATCGCGTGCAGAATACTGTACTTGAAGCGGCTAAGGCCGGAGTGGACGCCCTGATTGTCCAGGATCTCGGGGTCGCACGCTTGGTGCGGGAAATCTGTCCGCAGATGCAACTGCACGGCTCTACCCAGATGTCCGTTCATACCCTTGACGGCGTGCAAGAACTTGCCCGGCTCGGTTTTTCCCGTGCCGTTCTGGCCAGGGAATGCTCCTTGGAGCAGATACGGCATATCTGCCGGCATTCCCCGATTGAAATCGAGGTCTTTATCCACGGCGCGCTGTGCATGTCCGTCTCCGGGCAGTGTACGCTCAGCGCCATGATCGGCGGCAGGAGCGGCAACCGCGGACTGTGCGCCCAGCCCTGCCGTCTTCCGTTTTGTGCAAACAATGGCTTTGTGGATAAAGCCCGCCACGATTTGAGCCTGAAGGATTTGTCCCTGATCGAATATGTGAACACGCTCTATGACGCGGGCGTGGCCTCCTTTAAAATAGAGGGGCGGATGAAGCGCCCCGAATACGTCGCCTGTGCGGTAGCCTGCTGCTATCAGATGCGGGAAACCGGCCGGGTCGATCCTGAGCTTGCCCGGATGCTGCGTGCGGTTTTTTCCCGCAGCGGATTTACTGACGGATATTATCTGGGTATCCCCTCGCCGCAGATGTTCGGCATCCGGCAAAAGGAGGACGTCACCGCAGCGGGAGATGTCTTCGCCCGCTTGCATGCACTTTATAAGGACGAGATGCCACGTATCGGCGTATCGATGGAGTTTATCGCAAGGGCGGGGGAGCCCTACACCCTCGTCTGTACGGATGAAGAAGGAAACCGCGCCGAAGCGGCCGGGGACATCCCGCAAGCCGCCCAAACCAAAGCGGCAGACGAAACATCCGTGCGCCGCAGCCTGGAAAAGACGGGCGGTACCCCTTACCGGGTGGATAATTGTTCGGCGCACCTTGATGGCGGGCTGTTCCTCCCCGCGTCTTCGCTCAACGCCCTGCGCCGGGACTGCCTGGCAAAGTTGTCCGAGCTGCGCTGCAAAGCCCCTGAGCACGAATGCCATCCGGTGGAGACAAACTCCCATCCCAGGCTGTTAAACCTGATTTCCCCGGTTCTTCGGGCACAGTTTTCCCATTTCCTGCAGGTTCCGCAGGATACCTCGATGCTGGAGCGTATCTATCTCCCGGTGGATGAGCTGTATGAGCACCGGAACGACCCTTTTATAAAGGGACACCAGGACAAACTCTGCGCGGCGCTCCCGCGCGCCTGCTTTGAACGGGAAGGAGAACTGGAAAACCGTCTTTCGGCAATCAAAGAGGTTGGTATCTCCCGTGTTCTCATCTCCAATTTAGGCGACGTCCCGCGCTGCAAGCGCCTTGGGTTTGCCATGGAGGGCGGCTTCTCGCTGAACCTGACAAACTCCCATGCGCTCAAAGCCGCGGCTGAAATGGGGTTGCAGGAGACGGTTCTCTCCTATGAAACACCCATTGAGTGCATCCGTTCACTCGGCTCCTACTTACCGGTGGGAATCATGGCTTATGGGTACCTGCCCTTGATGCTGACAAGGAACTGCCCGCTCAAAAATGTGACCTCCTGTGGCGAATGCCGCAAAAAGGGCTACCATCTGACCGACCGTTTCGGCAACCGGTTTGCCGTGTCTTGTTCCTATGGGGCGAGCGAGATATACAACCCCAAGCCTCTGTGGCTGGCAGACCATCTGAAAGAGTTTTCCGGCGTTTCTTATGCCGTGCTCCTTTTTACAGGGGAAACCAGGGAGCAGTGCGGTCAGGTGCTGCACGCTTATCAATCCGGTAAACGGGCAAACGGGGAATACACCCGGGGGCTCTACTACCGCCGTGTAAAGTGATACGGCGAGCCATAGAAAGGAATCGAATACCATGCAGCTGAAAATCACGAAGGTCAGTCCGGACGCAAAACTGCCGACCCGCGCCACTGCGGGCAGTGCGGGCTACGACCTGTATACGAACCTGTCCGAGCCGCTTACCCTCAGAGCGGGGGAACGCGCCCTTGTCCCGACTGGACTCGCCATTGCGCTTGCGAGCAGCGAATACGGCGCGTTTGTCTATGCCAGAAGCGGCCTTGCCTCCAAACACGGCATCACCCTGTCCAACTGTGTGGGCGTGGTGGACAGCGATTACCGGGGAGAAATCAAAGTGCCGATGATTAATCTCTCCAACGAGGATTATATCATCGAGCCGGGCGAGCGTATTGCGCAATTGGTGCTGCACCCGGTAGTTCCCTACGAGCTCGAGGAGGTTTCCGGCCTGGATGAGACTGAGAGGGGAACCGGCGGGTTTGGTTCCTCCGGCAGAAAGTGAGGCGGAACCGGATGGAATATATTCTCGCCTCCGCTTCCCCTCGCCGGAAAGAACTCCTGCGCTATTTAATCCCGAAATTCACCGTTTCTCCCACTGACAGCGACGAAAGCCTGCCAAAAAGCATCGGCGGCGCGGATGCCGTCGAAGTGCTCAGTGAGAGAAAAGCCAAAGCGTGCGCAAAAAATCACCCGGACGCAGTTGTCATTGGGTGCGATACCGTGGTGGAACTCGACGGGGAAATTCTCGGCAAGCCCCGTGATGAAAGTGATGCACGCCGGATGCTGTCCCTGCTCTCCGGGAAAACCCACCGGGTTTATACTGGCGTGTGTATTAGCTTCCAGAATCTGGAGCATACTTTTCATGTATGCACCGAAGTGACCTTTATGGTGCTGACCGAAAAGCAGATGACTGACTATCTTGCTACCGGAGAGCCGTTTGACAAAGCCGGTGCCTATGGGATACAGGGTTACGGCTGCACGCTGGTGCAGAGAATTAACGGCTGCTATTACAACGTTATGGGGCTCCCCGTTGCGGCATTGGGCGAGCAGATGCGAAAACTCTCCCTTCTTTGAGGGTTTTGTATGAAATCATCCGGCAGGGCAGCAGGAAAATTTACAAATTTTTTGCTGTGATTTTACCGGACGATAGAGTATAATAGGAGAGTAACTTTTGTACAGCGCACAAAAAGGAAAAGAAAAGGAAATAAGCCGGGCTGGGGCGGACTTTCTCAGGCGCGGCATAAAAATAACCGTAATGTCAAAATTGAAAGGGGAAAAACTATGTTTTCTCGCGATATCGGTATCGACCTTGGTACTGCAAACACACTTGTTTTTATGAAGGGAAAGGGCATCATCATGCGTGAGCCCTCCGTTGTCGCCGTGGACACCCGCCACGACGCGGTTCGCTTTGTCGGAATCGAGGCAAAAGAAGTCATCGGCCGTACCCCGGGCTCCATTGTGGCAGTCCGTCCGCTCAAAGGCGGCGTTATCGCGGACTTTGACATCACGGCCAGCATGCTGCAGATTTTTATCAAAAAGGTGTTTAACAACAGCATCTTTGCGCGCCCGCGCGTCATTATCTGTATTCCCTCCGGTGTGACGGAAGTCGAAAAGCGCGCGGTCAAAGAGGCCGCCTTTAAAGCAGGCGCCCGTCAGGTCTCCATTATTGAGGAACCGATGGCGGCCGCCATCGGTGCGGGTCTCCCTGTTGCAGAGGCAACCGGCAGCATGATCGTCGACATTGGCGGCGGCACGAGCGAGGTCGCCGTTATCTCCCTTGGCGGCATCGTCGTTTCGAGGAGCGTGAGAGTCGGCGGTGATGCGTTCGATTCCTCCATTATCCAGTACATCAAGAAAAAATACAGCCTTCTCATCGGGGAACGCACCGCGGAGGATATCAAGATCGCCATCGGTTCCGCATATCCTTATGAGGGAGAGGATACGATGGAAATCAAGGGCAGAAACCTCATCGACGGACTGCCGAAGAACATTACCATCACGTCCGAGGAAATTCGGGAAGCGCTGCAGGATTCCCTTGCTTCCGTGCTCGAAGCCATTCGTGTAACTCTGGAGCGCACCCCGCCCCAGCTTGCAGCGGACATCATCGACCACGGCATCACGCTTTCCGGCGGCGGAGCGCTGCTGCGCGGACTGGACAGCCTGATTTCCAAGGAAACCGGCATGCCGGTCAACGTTGCGGAAAATCCGCTTGACTGCGTGGCCATGGGCACCGGCAAAGTTTTGGAAGACATCGACCGGCTCAAAGAAGTCCTTTCGGACGAAGACTAAGACTAGTTACGGGCAGGGGAATCGCCCCCTGCCCTTGTTTCTAACTACGACATCACAGGAGGAGTACAGCGGTGCGGGAATTTTTTAAAAGCATAAAATTCAAAATTCTGCTTGCCATTGTGCTTGTGCTGGGCGGCTTTATGGTATACCAGGTGTCAACGGGTGGAGCCACATCCATTACCTCCTCCATCCTCTCTTTCATTACCACACCGATTCAGTCGTTTTCCTCCAAGATTTCCTCCTCCGTTTCGGAATTTCTCTCAAACGTGATGAGCGCAAATAAGACAGCACAGCAAAATGAGGATCTCCAGCGCCAAATTGATGAGCTGAAAAAGCAGTTGACGGAATTCGACCAGTATAAACAGGAAAATGAGCAGTATAAAGAGGCGCTAAACATCAAAGAGCAGCATGATGACTTTGAACTCGTGCCTGCCTTTGTAACCAGCCGTGACCCAAACGCCTCATATTCCTCTTTTCTCATTGACAAAGGTTCGCTGCAGGGCGTTGCAGTCCAGGATCCGGTCATCACCTCGGCGGGCCTTATCGGCTATGTTTCCGAAGTCGGCCCCACTTACTCTCGCGTATCCACGGTTTTGAGTACCTCCACCAGCGTGGGTGTGGTCAACTCCCGCACCAGGGACACCGGCACCATCCAAGGGACGCTTGAACTGTCCCAGAAAGGGCAGTGCCGCCTCTCCTATGTCTCCCGGGACTCTGACATGCAGGTAGGAGACCTTCTCATCACCTCCGGTACCGGCGGCGTTTACCCGCAGGGACAGATTGCCGGGCAGATTGCGGAGATCGGTCTTGACTCGACCGGTCTTTCCAAGTACGCAGTGGTAACCCCCGTGACGGACATCACCTCCGTGCAGGAAGTCTATGTCATCACCTCGTTTTTATATCAGGGGGTCGGCCTGGAATCGGAGAAAAACAGCTCCACCAGCGGGGAATCTCCCGCGCAGGACGGCAGTCCCGTCTCTAAATAAATTCAACAGACAAACCCGAGGCCGCCCTTTGCCGTGGCGGCCCATTTTCTTATCGGGGCCATCCTCGAAAGTGGCTCTGATCCATAAAAACATATGAAACAGGGGGGTATCAATTGAATAAGAAAAAGGCCGTCGTTTTGAAATACGTCATCTATTCCATCATCATTCTCGCCCTCTTTGTGATGCAAAACACTCCTGGCCTGATGCAGGTGGCGGGAATCCGCCCTTCCTTTCTGCTGAGCGCGGCGGTACTCTTCGGGATGTATGAGGGGGAATTTGCCGGCGCCATCCTCGCGATGGTCTGTGGGCTGTTCTGGGATCTTGGCAGCGGGGGACTGACCGGGGCAAATGCCATTCTCTTTTTGCTGTTCGGGGCCTGTATCGGATTGCTGACCACCCATTTTCTGAGGCGCACCCTCGGGACGGCCCTGCTGTGCTGTGCCGGGGCCACCTTGATTCAGACGCTCATTAACTACACCTTTACCTATCTCATCTGGCACCAGGCGCACAGCGGCTTATTTTTGCTGACAAAATTGCTTCCCGCAGCGCTGTACTCCATCCTGCTTTCTCCGCTGATTTTCCTGCTGATTCGATATGTTCATCAAAAATTCCAAATTATTTTACATCCGGAAGAACAAAATTCGATATAATCGGACGTAATTACGTCTATTCACTCTGATTTTCAAGGGAAACAGGAAAGGAGGACCCTGATGAAAAAACTGAGAGTCCGCATCGCCGTGCTCGTGATGGCGCTCGTTGTCTTTTGCGGGCTGTTTGTATTCCGCCTGACTGATTACCAGATTGTCAACGGCAACGAATACAAGGCGCAGGCCACCCAGGGTTATACCCGCACGGTCACACTCAAGGCGCCAAGAGGGGAAATTGTGGACCGAAACGGCGAGCCGCTCGTTTCCAACCGGGTGGGCTTCAATATCCAGCTTGACAAAGTCTATCTGGATGCGGAAAAGCAAAACGACGTGATCCTCTCCCTGATAAACCTGATGGAGCAGGAAGGACATGATTACAACGACAGCTTACCCATGGCCAAGGAATCCCCCTATACCTTTGACGCAGTGCAGTCCAGCGCAGTGGACAGACTGAAAACGGATTTAAAGCTTAACCTCTATGCCACGGAAGAAAACGTTATGGAGGCGTTAATCAAAAAATACAACATCGTGGGCTATTCCCCGGACGATACCCGAAAAATTGCCGGGGTGCGCTACGAGATGGACAAAAAGGAATTTTCTATCACGAACCCCTTTGTCTTTGCGGAAGACGTCTCCTTTGAGACAGCCACCAAAATTCAGGAAAACGCCATTCAATACCCCGGAGTCGACGCGGTGGAGACCCCTTACCGCCAGTATGAAATCGACGATTTTGCGCCTCATATCCTGGGAACTCTGTCCCCTATCTTTGAAGAGGAATATTATCCTCCGGATGATGAGGACGCTGAGAACAACAGCCTCTACACCGATTTGAAATCCAAGGGCTATGCGATGAACGATATCGTCGGGCGTTCCGGCATCGAATACGCGGCGGAGGATTACCTGCGCGGCACAAACGGAAAGCGCACCATCCACTTGGATTCGGACGGCAATGTCGTCTCGACCGAGGTGGAGCCAGCCGTTTCCGGCAATACAGTCATGCTCACGCTGGACAAAAACCTCCAGATGAAGACTCAGCAGCTGCTGGCAGATTTTATTGAAAACACGTTGAAGAAACGCGCTTACGGTGACGGCGGCGACGTCAAAGGCGGGGCCGCGGTAGTCATGAACGTCAAGACCGGGGAGATACTGGCTTCCGTATCCTACCCCTCCTACACGATGACACAGTATAAGACGGACTATCCTTCCCTGAAGAAAGCGGAAAACAATCCGCTTCTCAACCGAGCCTTCAATGGGCAGTACCGCCCGGGTTCCACCTTCAAGCCGAGCGTCGGCTTAAGCGCCCTTGCAGCGCATATCCTGACCGCTTCGGATACCGTCAACTGTACCGGTACCTATCGGTACTATACCGATTACCAGCCGAGCTGCATGGGAACCCACGGTCCAACCAACATCGTACATGCGCTCGAGGTCTCCTGCAACATCTACTTCTACGATGTGGGACGCAGGCTCGGGATCGATAAGCTCAACGAATATGTCCGTAAGCTGGGATTCGGCGGCGAGACCGGTGTGGAAATCGGTGAGGCGACTGGAATCCTTTCCAGCCCCGAGTACCGCGATCAGCTGCATGCAAAGTATCCGGACTGCGAGCTATGGCAGGAGGGCAACGTTTTACAGGCGGCGATCGGCCAGCTTGATACTCAGGCGACCCCGCTGCAGATGGTGACCGCGATCTCCACAATTGCAAACGGCGGCACCCGTTATCAGTCCCATCTGATTAAGTCCATCAAGAGCTACGACATGAGTGAGACGGTCAAGGATGACACGCCGGTCGTCATGGATACTATCGAAACCGAAGAGGAAAACTTTCAGGCGGTACGCGACGGCATGCTCGCCTCGTCTCTGACCGGTACCTCGCGTTATATTTTCGCCAATTATCCCATTAAAATCGCTTCCAAAACCGGTACGCCGGAGAATACGGGAACCATATCCGACAACATTGCCTATGTGGCGTTCGGCCCCTATGAGGATCCGGAAATCGCGGTTGCCATCTGCATTGAGCAGGGCGGCAGCGGCTACTATGCAGCTCCACTGTGCCGGGACATCTTCAATGCCTATTTTTATCCGGAAACTACTGACACCTCCGTCTCGGTTCCCTCTTCTCAGCAGTAATCCGTATTTTCTGTCCCTTTGCCTGGTCCTCCGGTAGGGGGACAGAAAACTCTTATCCTCTCTATAGACGGAACCTGCCGGATTTCCTGATTAAAAATAAAATGAACCGCCCAGACTTTTAAGGACAACCGTGTTTCAGACAGTATAAGGGTTGTCCGATTTTCGTTCGACACTTTTTCCGGTTTTGGTTCCCATTACTAAGAAAATTTGTATTTTTATACAAAAAAATAGCCTGTTATCATGCAAAATAGACAGGTTTCTTTTTAGACGGTCTATTTTTATGCAAATATGACCAAAGAGTGAAAAGTTTTTTTACTTTACTCGGTGCATTTCGCATGGTATGATATAGTGAAAGATTATTTGAGGGTATCAGGATGAAAGGAAAAATCAGTTTGATTGCATCAGGAAAGGGCGGCGTAGGAAAATCTTCCGTTTCCTGCTTCGTCGGCGATGCCCTTACGCGCCTTGGCCGTAAGGTACTTATCATCGAACTTGATTGTGGGCTGCGCAGCCTGGACATTATGCTTGGCATCTGCGATAAAATCGTTTTCGATTTAAACGATGTGCTTTCCGGCCGTTGCGTAGCTTCCAAGGCCATTGTGGCTTGTGATTATAACCCGTCTCTCTTTTTGCTTCCAGCCTCTCAGAATGAACAGGCAAGCATTGACGTGTCCCAGCTGATGGAGCTGTGCCGGCGCCTTGCGATGGTCTATCAGGAAATCATCATTGACATGCCGGCCGGGGTTGGTGTGCGCCTTCGCACCCTTTCTTCCATTGCGGACACTACTTATATCTGTGTAACCCCTGACCCGATCAGCATCCGGGATGGGGCAAAGGTCCTCTCTGTTATGGGGGAGTATCTCAAAAATTGCCGGCTTATTATCAACCGTGTCCCCTCCAGTCCACGTGCACTTCCCATGGTACGCGACTTGGACGAGGTGATCGACATTGTGGGGGCACAGCTTATTGGCGTAATTCCGGAAAACAAGGAATATGCCGTTTGCGCGGCGACGGGCAGGCCGCTTACCCAAAATGAGAACAGGGCCGTCTTTGACCGTATTGCGGCGAGGATGGCCGGAAAGCATATTCCCCTCGCGTTTCACTGAAAAAACAGTTCAAAAAGGAGTGTCAAAGACCATGAACATTGCCCTGATCGCACACGACACCAAAAAAGAGCTTATGGTGCAATTTTGCATCGCCTATTGTGGAATTTTGAGTCACCATAACATCTGCGCAACCGGAACAACAGGAAAACTTGTGGGGGAAGCGACGGGACTCTCTGTCCAGAGGTTTCTCGGCGGCTCCCAAGGAGGCGACCAGCAAATCATGGCGCGTATCGCTTGCAATGAAATCGACCTCCTGCTGTTTTTCCGCGATCCGCTGACCGTCAAGCCGCATGAACCCAAAGAAGCGGATCTCCTCCGCCTCTGCGATGTGCATAACATTCCGGTTGCGACTAATATCGCAACCGCCGAGGTGCTCATCCATGGCCTGGAACGCGGGGATTTGGAATGGAGAAATATTGTCAACCCCAAACGATAAATTGTATTGCGCTGTGACCCGGAAAGAGTAATGGAAAAGCAGGGCTTCAGAGAAGGCGTGCACCCTTTCAGGGTGCTGAAAGCACGCCGCCAAGAGTATATTTTCATGAAAGACGTCCGGCGAGCTTGTATCCGTAAATTCCCGATGGGAAAAAGGATGCCGCACCCGTTTTGTGCGTTATCAAGGAAAACGGCTGAGTGAAACCGTGAAATACGGTTTAAACCGGGTGGTACCGCGAAGGAGAAGGATATCTTACTTCGTCCCAGGAATGGGAGGGAGCAGGGTATCCTTTTTTTGGGCGTCAACTTGCCTAAATTCACGCCGTCCTTTCATATACTGTCTCGGCAAAGCGGAGAAACCCTTGGATAGGGCCTGTTTTCTCTGGACAATCCCTGTAAAGTATCCTATTCTAAAAAAACAGATTTTATGCCCGGCACCCTATCCGGTCAATAAAGAAGGGAGGGAAAGCTGTGAAAAAACGAATTAATTCTCCCTACATTAATATTCTTCCCAGCCTCAATTCCTACCTGCTCGGCGAAACCTCTACCGAGAGGATATGAGTTCAGACGAAATCGCATCCCTGATGCGGTATCAAAACCGGCAGTCCGATTACTATTACAACGCGGGCAGGTATCTGGGACTTTTTGAGGAATACCGCGACGGACATGGGGGTTCATCGCCTTAACCCCTCTTGGGAAAAAAGTGTTTACACTGGGTTATCAGGACAGGCAACTCAAACTGGGATCCCTACTTCTGCAACACCGCCTGTTTGCAGATTCTTTTGATTGTTACCTTTCACACAAAACTTTACCGCCCAAGCAGTGGTTGGAAGAAAAAATAACAGCGTATCATGTCTGCAAACGAGGGCAGTTAAGCCGCAGGGCCAGTTTGGTTCTCGGCGGGCTGAAATGGATTCGTTCGCTTGCGACATGATAGGGTTTGAAACCGAAAATAGAAAGGATGTTTCTAGTATGGCTATCCTGACAAACGCGCCGAGAGGTACCGCGGACATTTTGCCCGCAAACAGCTACAAATGGCGGTATCTGGAGCGAGTCGTCTCCCAGACCGCACAAAACTTCGGATTTAAGGAAATCCGCACCCCGACCTTCGAGCATACCGAGCTGTTTACCCGCTCGGTCGGCGACACCACCGACGTGGTGCAAAAGGAAATGTACACCTTTGAGGACAAGGGGCACCGCTCCATCACCCTGCGGCCGGAGGGGACGGCGGGAGCCGTCCGCTCCATTTTGCAAAACGGGCTGCTCGGCGGCGCGCTTCCGCTCAAGGTATTCTATCTGCTCTCCTGCTTCCGCTACGAAAAGCCCCAGGCGGGAAGGCTGCGAGAATTCCACCAGTTCGGCGTCGAGATGTTCGGCTCCGCCTCCCCGGCGGCGGATGCGGAGGTGATTCTCTTAGCTTACGAAATCCTGCTAAACTTAGGACTGACGGAGATTTCCCTGCACATCAATTCCATCGGCTGCCCCGAGTGCCGGGCAAATTACCATGCCGCGTTAAAAAAGTATTTTTCCAGCCACAAGGACTCGCTCTGTGAGACCTGCCTCGAACGCTTGGAGAAAAACCCGATGCGCCTGCTCGACTGCAAGAACCCGGGCTGTAAGGAGCTTGCAGGGGACGCGCCGACGATTCTCGACTACCTCTGCGACGACTGCGCAGAGCACTTTGAAGGGCTCAAAAAACGCTTGGACCTGTGCGGGCTCTCTTATGAGGTCGATCCCCGCATCGTGCGCGGGCTCGACTACTATACCCGCACGGTCTTTGAGTTTATCACGGATACCATTGGTGCGCAGGGGACTGTCTGCGGTGGCGGTCGCTACGACGGCCTTGTCAAGGAACTCGGCGGCGCTCAGACTCCGGCTCTCGGCTTTGGCATGGGCTTTGAGCGCCTGCTCATGGTCATGGAACAGGCGGGCTGTGCCTTTGAGCCGGAGGCAAAATGCGACATCTACCTTGCCAACATTGGAGAGGCGGCTGCGCTTAAGGCCTTTTCCTTGACAAAGGAGCTGCGTCACGACGGTTTCTTCGCGGAATGCGATACCGTTCGCAGGAGCCTGAAAGCCCAGATGAAATACGCGGACAAAATAGGCGCCGCCTATTCGATGGTACTCGGCGACGACGAGATCGCCGCCGGCAAGGGAAAGCTCAAAAACATGCAAAGTGGGGAAGTGCAGGAAATTGCGCTCGATTCCCTTGCTGAAACGCTTGGAACCATCCAGGCGCAGGCCGCGCTCAGTATGCTGTCGGACACCGTAGAACAATGGAACAACAAATAAGGAAAAGGGGAATTTACGATGGATACCATGAAGGGGCTTAAACGGACCCATTACTGTACGCAACTTAACACCGCTGACATCGGAAAAGAGGTCGTCGCCGCGGGATTTGTCCAGAAGATTCGCAATCTCGGCAATTTGATCTTTATCGACCTGCGCGACCGCACGGGCATTCTCCAGCTTGCTTTTGACGACACTGTGGATAAGGAACTGCTGCAAAAGGCCGCGGGCGTGCATGCGGAATACGTCCTGATGGCGGCGGGCACCGTTCGAAAGAGGGAGTCCGTCAACCCGGACATTCCGACCGGCGAAATCGAGGTGCTGGTTAGCGATCTGCGCATTCTCTCTGCAGCGAAAACCCCCCCGTTTGAGGTGACTGACCAGACCAATGTCAAAGACGAGCTGCGGCTGAAATACCGCTATCTCGACCTGCGCCGTTCCGAGATGCAGTACACCCTTAAGATGCGTCACAAAATCACCAAGGCGGCAAGGGATTATTTTGACGACAACGGCTTTCTCGAAATTGAGACGCCCATACTCATCAAATCCACGCCGGAGGGCGCGCGCGACTATCTGGTTCCCTCCCGAGTGTTCCCCGGCTCCTTCTTTGCCCTGCCGCAGTCACCCCAGCTTTACAAGCAGATTTTAATGCTCTCCGGTTATGACAAATACATGCAGATTGCACGCTGCTTCCGCGACGAGGATCTGCGCGCCGACCGCCAGCCGGAATTTACCCAGATCGATCTCGAGATGTCCTTTGTCGATGAGAACGACGTCATGACCGTCAACGAGGGATTTATCAAGTACGTCTTTGAAAAAGTCCTGGGTGTGGATGTGAAGACCCCGTTCCTCCGCATGCCTTATGAAGAGGCAATGGAGCGCTTTGGCAGCGATAAGCCGGATACCCGTTTCGGCATGGAACTTAAAAACCTCTCCGGCCTGCTTGAAAACTGCGAATTTAAGGTTTTTTCAGGCGCTCTCGCCACCGGAAGCGTGCGCGCCATCAATGTAAAAGGCGGTGCGGAAAAGCTTACCCGCAAGGAGATTGACAAGCTAACGGATTTCGTCAAAACTTACGGGGCCAAGGGGCTTGCTTACCTGCGTTGGACAAAGGAAGCCCAGTCCTCCAGCTACGAAAAATACCTCTCGGAGGAGGAAAAACAGGCCATCCGCGCCGCGATGGAAGCACAGGAGGGCGACCTGATTCTCGTGGTCGCGGATGCGGACAACGACGTGGTCTTCGCCTCCCTCGGCGCACTGCGCTGCGAGCTGGCAAACCGCCTTGGCCTAATTGATCCGAAAGCCTTCAACTTCCTGTGGGTCACAAACTTCCCGCTCTTTGAGTTTGACAAAGAGGAAAACCGCTATGTGGCAAAGCACCACCCGTTCACCTGCCCGGCAGAGGAAGACCTTGACAAGCTTCTGACCGATCCGGCAAACTGTCATGCCCGCGCCTATGACATGATTCTCAACGGCTGCGAGCTTGGCGGCGGCTCTATCCGTATCAACGACCCTCAAGTCCAGTGGAAGATGTTTGAAGCGCTCGGCTTTGACCATGACACCGCGTATGAAAGGTTCGGCTTTTTGCTCGACGCGTTCCAATACGGCGTGCCGCCTCACGGCGGCATGGCCTACGGCCTCGACCGTCTCGTGATGCTCATGCTCGGCAAGAATTCCATCCGCGACGTGATCGCCTTCCCGAAGGTGCAGAATTCCAGCGAGCTGATGACTTCCTGTCCGGCATCAGTGGACGAGAGAGCCCTCGAAGAGCTCGGGATCGCCCTACGCGAACAAAATTAAATGGGATCGAGTCCGCCTCGCCAATTTTTCCGGCGAAGCGGACTCGTTTTCTTAAATACTGTCCGCCAACAAAGATGAGAAAATCCTCTCCACTTTCGATGAGTATTTTCAAATCCTGGATTCTGTGACCGGTTGTTCGCATTTTCCTAATGGGGTGGAAGTTTTCCATTCTTTTGCTCATCGTACCGAAACGGACTCGATGAGTTTGTCCGCGAACTCTTAGTAACAAAGCGGTATTGTATCTTTAAGAGTCACTCTTAAAAAAACAACCTGCCGGCGCATACCAGCAGGTTGTTTTTACTTGGACAGTCCCAGCAGTTTCGCCTTAAGCAAAACCGCCTGAGTTTTAGAATCCATGATTTTTCCTTCTAAAACAAGAGTTACCGCTTCTTCGAACCCCATTGTCTTGACATCGAGAAACTCGCCTTCATCGAGCTTCTGGGCCGTTTTGGTGAGCTTTTTGGCAGCATACAGATGGATAATCTCGTTTGTATATCCGGGAGAAGGGTAGAGACATCCCAAATCAAGATACTCCTCCGCGATATACCCGGTCTCCTCCTCGAGTTCGCGTTTGCCGCATTGCAGCGGGTTTTCTCCCGGATGATCCATCTTGCCCGCCGGTGCTTCTAAAACTTCCTCCTTATAGGGATAGCGGTACTGGCTGACAAGCAGGACGTTTCCGTCCTCTGTAATCGGGAGCACACAGACCCCGCCATTGTGCTCCACTACCTCCCGGTAGGAAATCCGCCCGTTTTCCAGTTCCACCTTATCCTTGCGCAGGTTCAAAATTTTTCCCTGATAAAGAGTAGCCTGTTCCAGGATCTTTTCATAATGTGCCATATTATCACTTCTTTCCATACCATTCCCATATGATACATTCATCCGTAGAATCTCTTTTCATCATAGAATAGGGAGAGATGCTTGTCAAGGAAAAGTAGACAGACAAAAGCCGCCCGAGGGGTGATCGGACGGCATTTGTCTGTTTAGAAGGGGGTCTTCTTAAAAGGGAGTAGTGTGTGGGGTATACACACCGTATGAAAAAATATGAAAAGGAAATGCTTTGTACTACTCTTGAGTACATGTTTATTATATCCGCCCGACGCAGAAAATGTGTAAATAGACTGTGACAAGTCTACTAACAATTCTGAGTGATTTTGTGACGGAACCCAGTATTTTTATGGTATAGCAAGCAAGGCAAAGCTATTGTTTTTCGTATAGAACGGATATGATAAAACAAAGCGGACAGAATCCTCTGTCCGCTTTGCCAAACTTGCTACTTAGTTCTCTCCTTGCTCCTCAGTGGATACGGGGGGTTGCTCCTGAGTCTCCTGTGCAGGGGACCCAGCAGAAGCATTCTCCTCCGCCTCTTGCGCAGAGGGATCGCCGGAGCCGTCCCCCTCGTCCTCATGGTCGGCACGGGCAAGCGTGACAACCTGGGACCCTTCGGAGGTTCTCATTACGCGGACGCCGCCCGCGTAACGGGACTGGATGGGAATTTGCTCGACTGCAAAACGGATAATAATGCCGTCATCCGTGATCAGGATAATGTCATCGGTATCGTCGACTACCTTGATGCCCGCGACATATCCTTTCTCCTCGCTGACATGATAATTTAACAGGCCCTTTCCCGCACGGTTCTGGACACGGTAATCCTCCACCGGAGTACGCCGTCCCTGTCCCTTGGTGGTAACGGTCAACAGGCAGGCCCCTTCACGGATTCTCGCCATACCGATAACCTCGTCCCCATCTTCCAGAGAAATCGCCTTGACACCGCGTGCGGTGCGGGAAAGCGGACGAGCGTCCTGCTCATAAAAGCGGATAATCATGCCGTTTCTGGTTGCGACAAAGACATCGCAGTTTCCATCCGTCAGGCGAACCCACGCCAAGTCATCGTCTTCATCGAGAACTATGGCAATGACGCCGCCCTTCCTAGTGGTATTGTATGCGGAAAGCGCAGTTCGCTTGATAATCCCGTTTTTTGTGACCATAACTAGATATTGGTTGTCGCTAAACTCCTCTACCCGAATCATGGAAGTGATCTTTTCCTCCGGTTCGAGCGGAAGCAGGTTGATGACGTTCACACCACGCGCCGTCCGGGAACTCTCCGGAATCTCATAGCATTTGAGCCGGTAGACCCGTCCGCGGTTGGAAAAGAACAGGACATAGTCGTGTGTGGAGCCGATAAAGAGCGTTTCCACAAAGTCCTCCTCCCGGGTGGTTATACCCGAGATGCCGCGTCCACCGCGACGCTGTGCCTTATACACATCCACAGGCTGGCGTTTGATATAGCCGAGGTGGGTCAGGGTAATCACGCAGTCCTCCACCGGGATAAGGTCCTCAATATCAACCTCGCCGGACACGGTCTGTATCTCCGTCCTGCGCTCATCCTTGAGCTTTGCGACAATCTCCCTTGCCTCGTCCTTGACGATGGTGAGAATTTTGTTTTTATCGGCGAGAATGCCTTCCAGCTCCGCGATTTTTGCAAGCAGGCCGGCAAGCTCTTCCTCAATCTTCTCCCGCTCCAAACCAGTCAACTGGCCAAGGCGCATCTGAACGATGGCGGTCGCCTGGATTTCATCGAGCCCAAAGCGCTCCATCAATGCCTGGCGGCCTTCCGGGATGGACCTGGACGCGCGCAGCACGGCGATGACCTCGTCTATGTAATCGAGCGCAATTTTCAGACCCTCCAAGATGTGGGCGCGCTCCTTTGCCTTTCTCAAATCGTACATGGTCCGGCGGGTAATGACCTCGCACTGGAAGTCTATGTAGCGCTGGAGCATTTCTTTGAGCGGCATAACCTTTGGCACGCCGTCCGCAAGAGCAAGCATGATGACACCCACCGTCTCCTGCAAAGAGCTGTAGGAATAGAGCTGATTGAGCACCACCTGCGGGTTAGCGTCGCGCTTGAGTTCAATGACAATGCGCATGCCGTCGCGGTCGGACTCATCGCGCAGGTCAGAGATTCCCTCAATGCGCTTATCTTTTACCAGGTTCGCAATGGATTCAATTAGGCGGGCCTTATTGACCATGTAGGGAATTTCCGTGACAACAATGCGGAACCGACCGTTTTTTTCCTCTTCAATTTCTGCACGGGCGCGCAGGGTAATCTTCCCGCGCCCGGTCTGATAAGCCGCGCGGATACCGGAGCGGCCCATGATGATGCCGCCTGTCGGAAAATCCGGCCCCTTAATGTACTCCATCAGCTCTTCGAGCTCTGCGTCCGGGTTGTCAATGAGGTAGCACATACCATCCACAACCTCCGCCATATTGTGCGGCGGAATATTGGTCGCCATACCGACTGCGATACCGGTCGATCCGTTGACCAGGAGGTTTGGGAACCGGGAGGGGAGGACCACCGGCTCTTTGAGGCGGTCGTCATAGTTTGAGGTATAATCAATGGTTTCCTTGTCAATATCCGTGAGCATATGGAGGGCCATCTTGCTCATTCTGGCTTCCGTGTATCGATAAGCTGCGGCAGGATCCCCGTCAATGGAGCCGAAGTTACCGTGGCCGTCTACCAGCGGATAGCGCAGGGAGAAATCCTGCGCCAGACGCACGAGCGCGTCATAGACCGACGCGTCGCCGTGCGGATGGTACCGTCCGAGTACGGAACCAACGGTATCCGCACACTTGCGGTATGCCTTGTCCGGGGTCAGGCCGTTTTCATACATGGTATACAGGATTCTCCTGTGGACGGGCTTGAGTCCGTCCCTTACATCTGGAAGAGCACGGCTGACGATAACCGACATCGAGTAGGCGAGGAAGGATTCCTTCATCTCCTTTTCAATGTCCACAGGAATGACCGTGGTGTTTTGTAAATTCTGCTCTTCTTGAGGCGTCATTTTATTGTCTGTACTCAATTTTTAATCACCCTTACTCTCGGTATCATCACAGTCCCACATGTTTGAATCCCTCGACCTTACTGGAAAACAATCCGGCCAGGTACCGGATATCTTCTTCCGACAGGCTGCTTTTTGGGACAACATACAGCCTTCTGTTTTCAATCATCAGGTTAAAATATTTCTTCGTCTCATAAACGAGCATGTCATCATCTATTGGAAAGAAAGTACACAATCCTTCATTGTCGGCAAAAATCCCATACTCCGACATACAGATGGAAAAGCATTTGGTATTCGCCGCATAGGTCGATGCAGTCGCTCGCGCCTCCAGATGTGGGACAATCCAGAGCGCCGCGAGAATAGCCAGGCAGATGATCGCCAGTACCAGCCCCATGGTATAACTCAGATTGCGCAGGTAAGAGACAAGATACATGACTGCGATAGCGGCGAGCAATCCGGTTTCCGCAATGCGCAGCGCCCTCTTTTTGAGAATCTGGGTCTGCCACAGACCTGCCAAGACATCTTCAAAGAGGACATTTACCGTACAGGCGGCATAAGGAATCCCGCTCTCTTTAAGCAGAGCAACGCCATTCTCATATCCCTGTTCTTCACAGGCCGTTCTGATTCTTTCGAAAAATTGTTTTTCATCCATACTATTTTCTCGCTTTACTCGGCTTTTTTGCAAGCCGTTGTTTGCGTTTTTCATATTCCTCGCACTTCCGATACAGGAAATCCGAGAGCCTGTCATAAGTATCCCCTTTGAAAATCCGTTTGGGGAGGATAAAGGCCTGGATGTCGTTGAGCAGAATCAGCAGATATTGGTCGTTTTCCAGGACTCCCGCGATGTCGGAGAAGGCGACGTCCGTCTCCTTTCCCTCATAGGTATCCCGAACAAAGGTGTCGTACAAACGGATATGGAATTCTCCCTTGAGGTTTTTGCTCTCCCGATAGGTCTTACTGACGGATTTTTTCAGTTGTTTCGGAAAGAGGTAGGAATAGTAGGTGAGGGAAAACACTCCGAAGAAAAACAGCACAAAGGTCATGATCTTAACCAGCAGGGAGGTTCCCTCCTGATTGAAAAACAGTACGAACATCAGCGCGGAGATCACAACCTCCAAAATGCCGAGAATTCGGGTCTTTCTTCTGGATTTGGCCATATTCCTCTCAAACAGCATCAGGTTAAAATCAATATATTCCTGTTCCGACAGGGTATAGTGAAAGTCGAACACAGGCTGGGCTTCCGGTTCCAGAAACTCGGTGTTTTCCTGCTCCACATCCTGTCTGAGCCCCTGCTCCCTCAGCTCGGGAATTTCTTCCGAGCCGGGTTCGAATGCTAAATTTTCGTCCTTCATAGGCCTTCTCCCTTATACGTCGAGGTTGGAGACATACTGCGCATTGGATTCGATGAACTCACGCCTGGGCGCGACCTTGTCCCCCATCAGGATGGTGAAGGTCTCGTCTGCGCTAGCCGCGTCCTCCAGTTCGACTTTGATCATAATGCGGTTTTCCGGGTTCATCGTAGTCTCCCACAGCTGTTCCGGGTCCATCTCGCCAAGACCTTTGTAGCGCTGGATATCGATTTTTGAGGAGGACTCCGCGCTCAGCTCCGCTATGATCTGATCGCGCTCCTCATCCGAGTAAGCGTAGCGGTGCTGTTTGCCCCTCGTCAGCCGGTACAGAGGTGGCTGTGCCAGATAGACATGGCCCTCTTCGATGAGCGGGCGCATGTAGCGGAAAAAGAAGGTGAGCAGCAGGGTGCGGATGTGCGAGCCGTCGACGTCGGCATCCGCCATGACGATAATTTTGCCGTAGCGGAGCTTTTCCAAGTCGATCTCATCCCCAAGCCCGCAGCCGAGCGCCGTGACGACCGGCATCAGCTTTTCGTTGCCATATACCTTGTCAAGGCGCGCCTTTTCGACGTTGAGCATCTTTCCCCACAGAGGAAGGATGGCCTGGAAGCGCCGGTCACGGCCGGATTTTGCGGAACCGCCTGCGGAATCTCCCTCGACGATGTAGATTTCGGTATAGGTGTTGTCCTTGGAAGAACAGTCCGCCAGCTTGCCGGGCAGGGAAGCGGATTCGAGCGCGGATTTGCGCCGAGTCAGATCCCTGGCGCGTCTTGCCGCCTCCCTCGCATGGGCGGCGCCGAGCGCTTTGTCAAAAATTGCCCTTGCAATGGCCGGATTTTCTTCAAAGAAGTAGGTGAGCTTCTCATAGACCATTGCATCCATCATCGAGCGCACCTCGGTGTTGCCGAGCTTTGCCTTGGTCTGTCCCTCAAACTGGGCCTCGGTCAACTTGACGGAGATTATCGCGGTCAGGCCCTCGCGGACGTCCTCGCCGCTCAGGTTTTTATCGTTTTCCTTGAGCAGGCCGGTCTTTCTGCCGTAATCGTTAAACACCCTGGTCAGCGCGGACTTAAAGCCCACCTCATGGGTGCCGCCGTCTGTGGTGTGGATGTTGTTGGCAAAGGAGAGGATCAGCTCATTGTAACTGTCGTTATACTGCATGGCGACTTCACAGGTACAGGTATCGCTGGAGGTGCTGAGATGGATGACATCTTTGTGCAGGACTTCCAGTCCGCGGGTCTTATGAATATGCTCGACAAAGCTGCGGATACCGCCCTCATAGTGGAGCTTTTCCTCCTTGACGTGGTCGGGGTCGCGCAGGTCGGAGAACAGGACGTTGACGCCCGCATTTAAGAAGGCCTGCTCTCTAAGTCGCTTCAGCAGAACCTCATAGTCATATACCGTCTCCTCAAAAATTTCCGCGTCCGCTTTGAAGGTAATGGTGGAGCCGGTCTCCTGTGTATCGCCGGTAATGGTGAGATCACATTTGGCTGCTCCTCGCTCAAAGCGCTGGAAATAGACGTGCTGGCCGTCGCGTACCTCGACCTCGAGCCATTCGGACAGAGCGTTTACCACAGATGCTCCGACGCCGTGCAGGCCGCCGGAAACTTTGTATCCGCCGCCGCCGAATTTACCTCCCGCGTGCAGCACGGTAAAGACAACCGTAACCGCCGGAATCCCGAGCTTCGGCTGGATACCGACCGGAATTCCGCGCCCGTTATCAACGACGCGCACAATGTCCCCCGGCAAAAGCTGGACTTTGATTTCTGAGCAAAAGCCGGCGAGCGCTTCGTCAATCGAGTTGTCGACGATTTCATAGACCAGATGGTGCAGGCCCTTCGGACCCGTGGAGCCGATATACATACCCGGACGTTTTCGGACTGCTTCGAGTCCTTCAAGCACCTGGATCTGTTCTCCTCCATACTGGGTATTCTCTTTCGTTTGAGGTGTATTTTCCAAGACAAAAACCTCCGAATCAATGGGTTTACAGCACTACTGCAAAAAAGCAAAAGAGTGCTGAAGAATGCGATAGGTCAGACCGATTTCATGTGTTGCATGAAGCCGGCACGTTTTTTGAGCGTCTGCGAAGAAATCTGGGAGATATAGACCGTGATTTTTCGTTTTCGCTCACACACGACAAAGGATTTCGGCAGTTCCGCAGACACGTTGACCACCCGCCCCTGCTGCTCGGCATTCGCAAGATACCTCTTGGTGTGCCGGGAGATCGAGGCATTTTCAATATCAAAGATGCCCACAATGTCGTTAAGCCTTACCACGGTGTCCTGTCCTAGATGCATGTACATAGGGTTCCTCCTTTACCGCTCTTTTACAATTCTGCCCTGTTCCACATGAAAGACGCTTCCCTCCTGCAAAGAGGAGAAATAGGAGGCGTCGCAGCAGGTGATGAAAATTTGCTGGTCTTTTAAGTGGTTGAGCAGGAACTCTTTTCTTTGGTTGTCAAGCTCGCTCATCACATCGTCGAGCAAAATCACGCAGGGTTCTCCAACCGAGTCGCTCAGAATCTTTGCTTCCGCTAGTTTTAAGGCGAGCACACCGCTGCGCTGCTGGCCCTGGGAGCCGAAATCCCTGGCCGACATCCCGTTGATGCGCAGTATCAAATCGTCGCGATGCGGGCCGATGGAGGACACGCCGGTGCGCACATCCTGTGGACGGGCGCGCAGCATGGCCTCAAGCAGGCCCTGTTCCTCTGCGCGCTCACAGTCGGTACACTGGTACTCCATGGTCAGTGTCTCTTTCCGCGCGCTGATGCCCTCATACAGTCTGGATGCCTCTTCCTTCAGGCGTTTGACGTAGCGCAAACGCAAGTCAAGAATCGCAGCGCCGAGCTTTGCGGCGCTTACATCCCACACGTCGAGCATGGAGAGCAGGTCCGCGGAAAAGGCGACGTCCTTGAGCAGCGAATTTCGCTGGGCAATCACCTTGTTGTAATCAAGCAGGAGCTTTTGGTAGCGGCGGCTGATGACGCACAGCGCGCTGTCTAAAAATTTCCTGCGCAGGGCGGGGCCGTCCTTGATAAGCTCCAGATGTTCAGGGGAGAACAGGCAGGCGCAGAACACCCCGGTCAGTGAGGATGCTAAACCGCGGTCCACATCATTTAAGGTGACATGTCTACCCTTATCTATCAAGAGGGAGGCGTCTTGGTTTCGTCCTCCCGCCTCAAATTCCAGATTCAGCCGGGCAGACTCGCTTCCCTGCATAATCAGCTGTGCGTCCTTGGAGGAACGAAAGCTTTTGAGCCCGGTGAACAGATAAATCGCCTCAATCAGGTTTGTTTTTCCTTGGGCGTTGTCCCCGTAGATGATGTTTACACCTTCAGATGGAGAAAACGACGCCTGCTTGATGTTGCGGTACTGCTCCAAAGATATCGAGGAGACTCTCATAGGGAGGCTTCTACCTTCAGGCAGAGTTCCTCCTCCAGGATAATCGTATCCCCGGGACGGATTTTCTTTCCTCTCATCAGGCATGGCTCCCCGTTGACGCTCACGGCGCCATCCGCGATAATTTCCTTTGCTTCTCCGCCGGTCATGGCGACGCCCGCAAATTTTAACAGCTGTTCGAGTTTAATAAACTCGGTTTCTATGGACACGGTCTCAGTTTTCATTTTTTAACCTCACAGGAAGCACCAGAAATAAAAAGCTGTCCCCATCCATCGGGACGATTTTCATCGGGGCGAGCGGGCCGCTCAGCTGCAATTTTACCTGGTCGCTCTGGCAGGCCTTGAGCGCGTCGAGCAGATATTTGTTGTTAAAGCCGATCTCTACGCTGCTCCCATCGATCTCACAAACAAAGGAGTCGTTTGCCTTGCCAATGGTCGTCGCGCAGGAGAGCTTGACTTCATTTTCTGCAAAATCGCAGCGTACCGGGCTTTTCAGCCGGTCGGTGATAAGCAGGGAAACGCGCTCGATGCTCTCTATCATCTGGCGCACCGATACAGTGACGGTTGAGCTGTTAGATTTTGGAATCGCGTTTTTATAGTCGAGAAATTCCCCGTCGAGCAGGCGGGAGATAACCGTGTAGCCCGCGATGGAGAACACGATATGCTTCTTGCTTAAAGAAATGGAGACAAATTTGTCGTCGTCCTTGAGCAGCTTGGTGATTTCCGAAAGGGTTTTGCCTGGAACAATAAAGGAGGCGTTTTGCGTCACCTCCGCCCTTTCTTTGCGCATGGCAAGGCGGAAGCCGTCGACTGAGACGACGGTAATCACCCCGGCCTCCTCGTCCATCTCAAACAGGGAGCCCGTGTGAGCGGGTTTCGTATCCGTGACGGCGACGGCAAACAGGGTCTGTTCGATCATGCTCTTCATTGCAGCGCCCGACAGAGTGAAAGAGAGGTCGGAGTCCACGCTGGGCAGCTCCGGAAAATCAGAGGCCGGCATGCCGAGGATGGTAAATTCCGCAGCGCCGGAACGAATCACGGTCAAAAGCTTTTCATCGCAGGAAAGGGAAATGGTTTCCCCGGAAATCTTGCGCGCCATGTCGGAAAACAGGCGGGCGTTTAAGATGAGTTCCCCTTCCTCTTCGATCGAAGCGGGCAGGGAGGTGGTGATACCGAGTTCCAGGTCATAGCCGGAAAGGGAAAGCTTGTCCCCGTGGGCTTTGAGCAAAACGCCTTCGAGTGCCGGAAGAGCGGCTTTGGAGGAAACCGCACGGGACACATTGGCAAGTGCATCACATAACGTAAGGCGGTCACAAGTTATTTTCATAGTTTCACCTTCTAGAAAGAATGGATAGGGATATAAGGAATAGTAGTCGTAGTAGAGACCGTGCAATTGTGAAAAGATTGGACGATCCCTGAAAACAGGCGGTTTCGCGGCATTTTTTCTGCTGTTTGCCGGCGGTCGCCAAATTGTGGGAAAGTTTACGAACAAATCTTTTCTCACCGGTATGTGGAAAACTTTGTGGTGAATGTTGAATACCCAGTGAAAAAGACGGGGTATTATGTCTACCAAAGGCAACCGCGTGAAATAGTATGTGGAAAATGTGGAAAACCTTTTGGTGGAAAAGTAGCCTTTAGCTGTCCCGGATATTCTTGATGATATCCTCAATGGTCTCCTTATAATGGGAGTCCTGAGTCATGTTCTTCTCGACCTGCTGGATGGCGTAGACGATGGTCGAGTGGTCCCTGCCCCCGAATTCCTCGCCAATGGCGGCCATCGACATCTGGGTGATTTCCCTCACCACATAGGACGCCACCTGGCGGGCGGAAGAAATCTGGGCGGCGCGCTTGTTCGAGCGGATATCCGCAGGAGAGACGTTGTAAGTGCGAGCGACCTCGTTGATAATGCGCTCGACCGTCACCGGTACCGGCTGGTTGTCGTTTAAGATATCCCGGATGGCGTTTTGCGCAATTGAAATAGAGGGGGGAGTCCCCGCCAGGAGCTTAAAGGCCTTGAGCTTTTTGACCGCGCCCTCGAGCTGACGGATGTTGGTTTTCAGGCGGTTTGCAATGTACTCGGCCACATCGTCCGGGATGTTGATGTCGAGCAGCTGCGCCTTGCGGCGGGTAATGGCGATTTTCGTCTCAAAATCCGGCGGCTGGATGTCCGCGAGCAATCCCCATTCAAAGCGGGTGCGAAGGCGGTCCTCCAGGGTTTTGATCTCCTTGGGAGGCCGGTCAGATGTCAGGACGATCTGCTTGCCCGCGTGGTAAAGGGTATTGAAGGTGTGGAAGAACTCCTCCTGGGTGCTCTCCTTGCCGCCGATGAACTGAATGTCGTCGACGAGCAGCACGTCCGCTTTGCGGTATTTCGTATGGAATTCCTGCGTGGATTTCGCCGCAATCGCTTCGATCAGCTCGTTGGTAAACTCCTCGCCCTTGACATAGATGATGTTGGTGGCGGGTCTCGAATGGGAGATTTCATTGGTAATGGCGTAGAGTAGATGAGTCTTGCCAAGCCCGGAGCCTCCATAGATAAACAGCGGGTTGTAGGTGCCCGACGGGTTGGAAGCAACGGCCAGGCAGGCCGCATGGGCAAATTTGTTGGAGGGGCCGACGATAAAGGTATCAAAGGTGTACTCATAGTCCCCGCCCTTGGAGTTTTGTTCCACCTGTTCGGAGGTAAACTGCGAGAGCGCCGGTTCCCCGTATTCGGAAGCGGGCTTTGCTGCGGGTGCGGAGGAAACCTTGTGCCCCTCGTCTGCGATGATGTTGATCTTGACCTCAAAGCCGAGCGTCTCTTCAAACGCCCGGGTCAGGATACTTAGGTATTTTTTTTCGATAATGTCTTTTTGGAACGAAGAGGAGACGCGAAGGTTTGCCACCCCATCCTGAAAGGATTCAGGTTCGATGCAGGTAATCCAGAGTTCATAGGCTACCTTGGTGATCTGCCCTTTGCAGTACTCGCTGACTAAGTTCCATGCGTCCTTGAAGGATTCCATAATTTTAATATAACCCCCGGATAATGGATTTTCACATCTGCGTGTGCAAAAGCTGTTGAGGTACAAAAAAGGCGGTCAATTCAGGTGTTGAAAACCTAAATCCCACCGTTTTTTAAACTGTACTAATTTTAACATAGATGGGGGTTCGATTCAAGCTTTTCCACAGCTTATTTCATCCCTTATTATAATAGTATAAATTGACAGGAAATTTTGGACAGGCAGGGGAGAAAACCATGTGAAGAAATTCTGCCTTTTGGCAGAGCAAAAAATTCTCAATAGGTCACTGCCTTTGTTTCCTGTGATAAGTCGGAGAAGAGAAAGGATTCTCTCAGTAAAAGAGATGGCAGAAAAAGGAGTGGTTCCTCTGCTGGGAAATCGTGCGGAATTCGTGAATGACATCTCTTCTGTTGTCAGTATGGGAAACAATTCACTTTGGAGTAACCCAGACATTTTTTAAAGAAAGGGGAAACGGCACGACAAGAAGACCTGACGGTTTGTATTCAAAACAGGGAACTTCTTGTAGTGAGCGGGAGAGAGTCCGGGGAAATTGGCGAAAAACCGGTGAAAAATCGGCCTGAATTTTTAAAAATTCATTGACAGGCCATGGAATCCTGATATATACTATTTAATTGCAAGGTTACGCCTTATGATATCGCCTATGACTCCTTCTACCGAAGATTGAACAAGGCGGCAAAATGAAAATGATACCGCTGTCCCGGGGCTTTCGGGCCGGCAGATGAAAAAAGGAGGGTACCATAATGCTTAGAACTTACCAGCCGAAGAAACGCCAGAGAAAAAAGGAGCACGGCTTCCGCAAGAGAATGGCGACAAAGAACGGACGCAAGGTTTTGGCGCGCCGCAGAGCAAAAGGCAGAAAGCATTTGTCTTATTAATCTCTGGCCACACCTCGTTGTGGTCTTTTCTTTTTGAAAACAACCGAGGCAATCAATGAATCTGAATATTGTGACACTCAAAGAAAACAGGGATTTTAAGCGATTATATGCAAGAGGAAAATCCTGTCCGCATCCGCTGCTGGTGACATACGCGCGAAAAAACCGGTTGCCGTTCAACCGGGTAGGCATTACCACAAGCAAAAAAATTGGGAATGCCGTGAAGCGAAACCGGGCACGCCGGATCATACGGGAGGCGTACCGCTCGGTAGGGCCGGGGCTTCCCGGCGGATGGGATTTTGTTTTTGTTGCACGCTTTAAAACATCGAAGGCGAAAACTCAGGATCTGATCCCTGTGATGAGAAAACAGATTTCAAAACTGACAACCCCTTTGGAAAACGGCGGCGTAACGAAGAAATGAGTATGCCGGCGCATTTTTCGTATCCGGATTTATTGGGTGACGGGTCTTGACTGGAAAGAAGGACGTTTTGTTTGAAATTTTTGCTTCTCAAATTGATTGATTTTTATCGGAAATATATCTCACCGCTGAAAAAACCTTGCTGCAGGTTCTATCCGTCCTGTTCTACGTATGCGTTTGAGGCGATTTCAACCTATGGGGCTGCCCGCGGCGGATGGCTTGCAATAAAGCGAATTATGAAGTGTCACCCATTTCATCCGGGAGGAGTAGATTTGGTTCCGACTCCCGAAGAGCTTTCTTGCAAAAAGAATAAGAAGTAAACTCACTCGCTGGAGGATTACGAAATGGAATTTATCAACTCAATCTTCGGTTATCCTTTAGGGTGGCTCATGTGGCTGTGCTACAAGATGATTTCCAACTATGGGATTGCGCTTATCATCTTCACCCTTTTGACGAAACTGATTTTGTACCCCCTTGCAGTTAAGCAGCAGAAATCCTCGCTGCGTATGGCAAGGATGCAGCCGAAACTCGAAGAGCTGCAAAAAAAATACGGAAAAAACAAAGAAAAATATAACGAAGAGATGCTCAAGCTGTATGAGGAGGAAAAGTACAACCCCATGAGCGGCTGTCTTCCGATGCTCATCCAGTTTCCGATTTTGTTCGGTCTCATCGACGTTATCTATAAACCGATGACGCATATCCTGCGCATTCCGTCGGATGTCATCAAACTTGCAACCGACATTGCAACCAACAACGGGACCATCCACTCCTATTCTCCCCAGCTACTTGCCATTCAGGGCATTAAGCAGGATCCCACACCCTACATCGACGCCATAGGCACCAATGTAGTATCCCATATCCAGAGCCTGAATCTTTCCTTTTTTGGGATTGATTTATCCCAGACGCCGACTTTGGCGCTCAATATTCTGATCTTGATCCCGATTCTCTCGGGTCTTACCTCGTTCCTCTTTACGATGATGAACCTGAAGATGAATCCGACCATGCAGCAGGAGGGCGCGCAAACCGGATGCATGACCAAAGTCATGCAATACATCATGCCCATTTTTTCGGTTGTCATCGCCTTCCAGGTTCCGGCCGGCGTTGGTATGTACTGGGTGCTTTCCAACGTCTTTTCCGCACTCCAGCAACTTTTGCTCAATAAGAAGTACAACCCGAAGATTGCCGCAGAAGAAGCGGAGCGGGAATATGAGCTTCAAAAGAAAAAGAAAGACAAACCCAAGAAACAGGTGGTAGAGGTCAAGGATGAAAAGACCGGAAAAGTCGTCGAAAAGACTCTGACTCAAAAGGAAATTGACCGCCAGCGCCTTGCAGCAGCCCGCAAACGAGACGCGGAAAAATATGGGGAAGAGTATGTCGAGGTGACTGACGAAGACCTGAAAAACTAACAGTTGACAGTGTAAAACGGGGGTGTAACTTTTGAAAAAACAAAGTGTGAAAACAGCAAAGACCGTTGAAGAGGCGACAGCGCTTGCCTGTGCGGAACTTGGCGTGAACGTTTCCGATGTCCCGACAGAGGATATCCATGTACTCCACTACCCCAAAAAGAGCTTCTTCAGCTTTTTAAAACCCGATTATGCGGAAGTTGAGGTCGTATTGGAATTTTCCAAGCTCGACCTTGCGATGGAATATATCCAGTCCATCCTCTCTGAGATGGGACTCGACAGCGTCAAGGTTTCCGTCAGCGAGCAGACCGAGGACAGCGCCGTCATTCTGATAGAAGGGGAGAGCATCGGGACTCTGATCGGCAGGCATGGAGAGACGCTCGATGCGCTGCAGTATTTGACCGGGCTTGTCGCAAATAAGGCGGAAGGAGATTATTTCCGGATTTCTCTGGACAGCGGAAATTATCGGGAAAAACGTAAAAAAACGCTCGAATCCCTGGCGCGCCGAATGGCATTTTCCGCGGCAAAGACCGGGCGCAGCATTACGCTCGAGCCGATGAACCCCTATGAGCGCAGAATTATCCATTCTACGGTACAGGAAGTGGAAGGGGCGACCTCGATCTCCATCGGAGAGGAACCGAATCGCCGGGTGGTCATCAATTCGACGAATCCGAGGTCAAAACGCCAAAGGGATGATTCCGGCAAACAGGGAGGAAGGGATCCACGCAGAGGCGGCAAGGGCGGCGGTTACCGCCGTGAAAACAAGAGCAGCTCTCTTCGCGATAAGGAGTATTCGGGCAAGCGCGAGCGTAAGCCGCTGCGGGACAGCGAATTTGAAATCCCGGTGGAGGAATACAAAGCTCCGGTCAAACAGCCGGTGAAGACAGAGCAGGAAATCAAGACGACCTCTCCGGATCAGGCATTTGGAGACGGACTCTATTCTAAGATTGAGATTGACGAGTAACCAAAGAACAAAAGGAGGGTTTCACGTGAAACTCTCCTTTTTTGGGATATGGGGGAAGGAGAACCACAATGGAACAACAGACAATTGCAGCCATATCGACCCCACACGCGATTGGGGGAATCGGGATTGTCCGGCTTTCCGGGCCGGATGCGAGACAAATTGCCTCGGTTGTCTTTACCCCGAAATCCCACAGGAAAAGCCTTCTGAGCGCACCTGGATATACCGCGCTGTATGGACGGGTAAAGGAACAGGGACAGGATCTGGATGATGCGATCGCACTTGTGTTTTCTGCTCCCAGGAGCTATACCGGGGAGGATGTCGTCGAGCTCTCCTGCCATGGCGGGCTTTATCTGATGCAGCGGGTGCTGCGCGCCGTGCTCGACGCGGGAGCTGTGCCAGCCCAGCCCGGGGAATTCACCAAGCGGGCGTTTCTAAACGGTAAGTTATCCCTGACCCAAGCCGAAGGTGTCATG
This sequence comes from uncultured Oscillospiraceae bacterium, assembly GCA_900543705.1. Lineage (GTDB taxonomy): Bacteria > Bacillota > Clostridia > Oscillospirales > Ruminococcaceae > Pseudoruminococcus_B. The sequence goes on along the minus strand of UQSL01000004.1, from coordinate 28,772 downwards.
GATCTGATTGCAAGCCAGGGGGAACAGGCAGCAAAAGCTGCCCTGTCCGCAAGGGACGGGGCGTTGTTTCACCGAATTGAGTCGGTCAAGCAGAGTCTGATTACCCTTTCCGGGCATCTCTCCGCGTGGATCGATTTTCCGGAGGAGGATGTGCCGGAGCTCTCCGGGCAGGAGATCTCTCGGACTCTGGAGTCGGCTGTTTCAGAGCTGAAAGCTCTGCTCGACTCCTATGATGTGGGACAGCTTGCCAAAAATGGGGTGGATACCGCCATTGTCGGCAGGCCGAATGTGGGAAAATCCACACTGATGAACCTGCTGTCCGGCAGGGAAAAGAGCATCGTGACTGATATCCCGGGGACGACGCGGGATATCGTAGAGGAAAGTGTGAGCATCGGGGATGTGGTGCTGCACCTCTATGATACTGCGGGCATCCGACAGACAGCCGACCCGGTGGAGCAGGTCGGAGTGGAGCGCGCAAGAGGAAAAATTGAGAGCGCACAGCTCATACTGGCGCTCTTTGACAGCTCGCAGGAGCTGACCGAAGAGGATAAGCAGCTCATGGACTCCCTCAAGGATAAGCCCTGTATTGCGGTAGTCAACAAAAACGATTTGGAACAGAAGATTGATTTATCCTATCTGAAGCAGAGGCTTCCCCATCTCGTCTCCATCTCCGCCTACCAGAAGACGGGGGTGGAAGAATTGACAAAGTGCATTCACGAGGTATTGGGAATGATGAATATGGACTTTGGTAGCGGGATGCTGGCAAATGAACGGCAAAGAGGCTGTGCCAAACGTGCTCTCTCCTGTTTGGAGGAGGTAAAGAGCGCACATACGCTCGGGATTACGCTCGACGCCGTCGGCGTCGAGGTACAGTCCGCACTCGAGGCGTTGATGGAGCTGACCGGAGAGCAGGCGAGCGAGGCGGTCATTGACGAGGTCTTTTCTCAGTTTTGTGTTGGAAAATAAGGAGGGAATGCAGTTGGAATATCAAGCGGGAAGCTATGAGGTTGCGGTGATTGGCGCGGGGCATGCGGGATGTGAGGCAGCGCTTGCCAGCGCAAGGCTCGGGGCAAAAACAGCAATTTTCACGATATCCTTAGATGGGATCGCCAATATGCCCTGCAATCCCTCTATCGGAGGGACGGCGAAAGGACATCTGGTGAGGGAAATCGACGCGCTCGGCGGGGAGATGGGACGTGCCGCAGACCATACCTTTTTGCAGAGCCGGATGCTCAATCGCGGCAAGGGTCCGGCCGTACACAGCCTGCGGGTACAGGCGGACCGGGTGCTCTATCACCGGTATATGAAGCAGGTGCTCGAGCGTCAGGAAAACCTGGATATCAAGCAGGCAGAGGTTACCGCTATCCGGGCGGATGTTTCCGGCGCCATATCTGAGATTGTTACCAAGCTCGGCGCGGTCTATCAGGTGAAAAAGGTGATTCTTGCGACCGGAACCTATCTGAACGGGCGCATTTTTGTGGGGGAAGCCTCCTATGAGAGCGGTCCGGATGGGACGCAGGCGGCAAATAGTCTGTCCCAGTCCCTTGCAGAGCTTGGAGTGACGCTCCGGAGATTCAAGACGGGGACTCCTGCGAGAATCCACCGCCGTTCCATCGACTTTTCCGTACTCGAAGAACAGCAGGGGGATGACCCCATCACTCCGTTTTCCTTTGAGACGCCGGAGCAGGGGCTGAAAAATCAGGTCACCTGCCATATCGCCTATACCAATGAGGAAACGCATCGGGTCATTCTTGAAAACCTTGACCGCTCCCCGCTCTATGGCGGGAAAATTGAGGGAATCGGGCCGCGTTACTGCCCTAGTATTGAGGATAAGGTGGTGCGTTTCTCGGACAAGCCGCGCCATCAGATATTTGTCGAGCCGATGGGGCTCGATACCCAGGAGATGTATTTGCAGGGGATGTCTTCCTCTCTTCCAGAGGATGTGCAGGAAAAATTTCTGCACACCATCAAGGGGCTCGAACATGCTGAGATGATGCGGGTCGCCTATGCCATCGAGTATGATTGCTGTGACCCGCTTGAGCTGTCTCCCTCGCTGGAATTTAAGAAGATATCCGGGCTATACGGAGCAGGGCAGTTCAACGGCACCTCTGGCTATGAGGAGGCGGCTGCACAGGGACTTGTCGCGGGTATCAACGCAGCCCGTTCCCTAAATGAGCAAACGACCCTGTTGTTAGACCGTGCCAGTTCCTATATCGGCACGCTGATTGACGATCTGGTGACCAAAGGGGTCTCCGATCCCTACCGGATGATGACTTCGCGTTCCGAGTACCGGCTGCTGCTGCGCCAGGACAATGCGGAGGAACGGCTGACGCCGACTGGTTATGAGATCGGTTTAATCTCTGAGGAGCGCTATCAGCACTATCAGCGCCGCAAGGATCTCAAAGAACAGGAAATCAGGAGGCTGGAGCGCCAGACTGTGGCTCCTTCGGAAGCTCTCAATGAAATGCTGACAAAGGTTGGGACAGCCCCGCTTTCCACTGGGGCAAAGCTGGCGGATTTGCTTCGTCGTCCGCAGGTGAGCTATGAGATGCTCGCCCCCTTTGATGAGAACCGCCCGGAACTTGAGCGGATAGTCGCCGAGCAGGTGGAGATTGCTATCAAGTATGAGGGTTACATCAAAAAGCAGCTTGAACAAGTCGAACATATGCGGGCACTTGAGAGAAAACCCCTGCCTGAAGAGATTCACTACCACGATATCGAGGGAATTCGCCTGGAGGCAAGGGAGAAGCTTGAGAAGGTGCGCCCGCTGAATATCGGGCAGGCCTCCCGTATCTCCGGGGTGAGCCCGGCGGATATCTCGGTACTTCTCATTTACCTGGAGCAGAGAAAATTTCATGGTGTTCAGGGGAAAACGGTGGAATCCGGGGAAAATCCGGTGCAGAGATAAACGGATGATTTTTGCATTTTTATTCAAGAACATTCAAGCGGAGGAAATATATCAATGGCAGTGACACAAACGCTTTTGCAGGAAGCCCTGCAAATGGAACATCTGGCTTTGCATCAAGGTCAACTTGAGCAGTTTTGCCGATACGCAGAGTTGCTTTGCGAGTGGAACAAAAAGATGAACCTGACCGCAATCACTGATGACGTAGAGATTGCGTATAAACATTTTGCAGACAGCCTTGCTCCGCTGGCCCTGTTGGGTTCCTTTGAGGGAAAGAGCCTGATTGATGTGGGAACGGGGGCGGGCTTCCCCGGAATCCCAATGAAAATTGCCTGCCCCGGGATGAGCTTGACGATGATTGACTCCTTAAACAAACGCACCACCTTTTTAAAAGAGGTGTGCAGGCAGTTAAAGCTGCAAGCAGAAGTCTATCATCTGCGTGCAGAGGAAGCAGGGAAACAGGACGGATTGCGGGAATCCTTTGACTTTGCGACGGCGCGTGCGGTCGCGCATCTACGCGAGCTGAGCGAATACTGCCTGCCCTTTGTCAAAGTAGGAGGCTGCTTCCTTGCCATGAAGGCGGGGGAGATAGAGCAAGAGCTTGAGGAGGCGAGAAACTCAATTGGGATGATGGGCGGAAAAGTCGAACGGGTCATGTCCTATGAAATCGAGCTTACGGGAAAACGGACGCTCCTTGTCATAAAAAAAATATCGCAGACTCCGACAAAATATCCTCGAAATCCCGCAAAAATTGCAAAGAAACCATTAAAATAACAGATTTTGTACTGGGAGTAAATAAAAAATTGTCGATTGAAGTAGATGGGAAATGCTGGAAATTTTCGCGCCTTTGTGGTATTGTTATTACAGGACAAGCCATGGAGGTGCGTTGTTTATGCCGTCACTGTTCACAAAGGAAAAAACAGTTAATCGGGTGGTTCTACTGGATACCTCGTGTATCTTCCCGAACCCAGCCCAGCCCAGAAAAGTGTTTGAAAAAGAGGAATTGATACAATTGCGGGATAGCATCGTCGCAAACGGCCTGCTTCAGCCGCTGACTGTGCGCCGTGTTACGGACAAGCTTTATGAGTTGATAGCTGGCGAGCGGCGGCTCAGGGCCTGTCAAATGGCGGAAATCACCCAGGTTCCGTGCATTGTGGTAGACGTCAGTGAGCAGCAATCCGCAGTTTATGCGCTGATTGAAAATATCCAGCGTTCGGACTTGAACTTTTTTGAACAGGCGATGGGAATCCGTACCCTGATGGAAGAATGGGGGATTACACAGGCACAGGCCGCACAAAAACTCAGCATGGCACAGTCCACAATCGCCAATAAGCTTCGGCTGCTCAAGCTGACTCAGGCACAGCAACAGCAGATTTTAGAAGCGGGATTGACCGAACGGCATGCAAGGGCACTGCTCCGGCTCGAACCCGAGCAGAGGGAGCAGGTCCTTCAGGTCATGGTGGATCGGCAGATGAATGTTGTCCAGGCAGATGAATACATAGACCGTCTTCTTGCAGAGAAGGAGCAACGACAAGAAAAGCCAAGGAAATTTTTGGTGGTCAAAGATGTCCGCATTTTTATCAATACTATTAGCAAGGCCATTGAGGTAATGAAACGAGCTGGTATTAATGCGGTGGCAGTAAAGCAGGAAAAGGAAGACTGCATTGAATATGTGGTCAGAATCCCGATTACATCAGTACAAAGTGAATCTTAAGGTTGCTCATTAAGGCAGATTTGCCTTTTTGACATACACTCCTCTGTTTGATTGCAAAAAGCAGCTGTACTTGTTGTACGGCTGCTTTTTGCGTGTTTAGATTTAAACATTATTGTGTTTCACGTGAAACATAGAGCAATGCTTTTCATGCAAATCAAAATATGATATAATAGCTACAGGAATCACTTTCATGAATTGTCAGAAAAGTAGCTGAGAAAAGCAAATGAAATTTGCTTAGGATGTTATTTTCATTAACTATTACAATAACAAATAAAGCCTTACCTGCTAAAGAGAGGGGATATAGTCGCAGATATGGGAAAGATAATAGCGATTGCCAATCAAAAAGGCGGAGTTGGAAAGACCACCTCGGCTGTAAACTTAAGTGCGGCAATCGGCGACCATCAAAAAAAAGTACTTCTGATTGATATTGACCCTCAGGGAAACGCTACCAGCGGTTTTGGAGTCAACAAGAAGCAGATTCAAGGCTCCAGTTACGACCTCTTAGTCGGAACAAAGGGGATAGAAGAGGTGATTGTACAGACCTCCTTCAAAAATGTTTCTCTGATTCCCTCCGATATGGCGCTTGCTGCTGCGGAAATTGAATTGGTTGATTTGGAGGACCGAGTCAACCGATTGAAAAATACCGTCAATATCATAAAAGACCGCTATGATTTTATCTTTATCGATTGTCCGCCGTCTTTAGGATTAATTACCCTGAACGCAATGACAGCTGGAAATACAGTACTGGTCCCAATTCAGTGTGAATACTATGCGCTGGAGGGGTTATCCCAGTTGATTGCCACTGTCCGGCAAGTAAAACGATTGTATAATCCAACACTCGGTATTGAAGGTGTCCTGCTTACCATGTTTGATGGACGTCTGAATCTGACCATGCAGGTGGTTGACGAGGTAAAGAAACACTTTCCTCAAAAAGTCTATAAAACAGTTATTCCCAGAAATGTCCGGCTGTCGGAGGCGCCGAGCTTTGGCCAGCCGATCATCTATTTTGACCGAAGCTCCAAAGGGGCTAAGGCCTATCAGGAGCTGGCAGAGGAATTTTTGAAGATGAACAGGGGGAATCGATAATGGCAGCAAAAAAAGGCGGGCTTGGAAAAGGACTCGATGCCCTCTTTGCGGATAACAGCACAATAGAGGAAGGAAAGGAAATCCAGACACTCCGCCTCTCTGAGATTGAACCGAACCGGAACCAGCCGAGAAAAGAATTTGATCGGGAAGCCCTGCAGCAGCTCGCGGATTCTATCCGGGAACACGGTGTTTTACAGCCGCTGCTTGTGCGTGCCATTGGAGAAAGCAGCTACCAGCTAGTCGCCGGGGAACGACGCTGGCGTGCAGCCAGGATGGCGGGAGTCAATGAGGTTCCAGTTATTATTAAGGAATTGGATGATACCCAAGCAATGGAAATTGCTCTGATTGAAAACCTCCAACGGGAGGATTTAAATCCCATTGAAGAGGCGTTAGGTTATCAGGTACTCACCGAGCAGTACAATATGACCCAGGATGAGGTCGCAAAGAGGGTCGGGAAGTCTCGCCCGGTCATTGCAAATGCGCTGCGCCTGCTGGGATTGCCTCCAGAAATTATAGAAATGGTCAAACACGGCGATATCACCTCCGGCCATGCAAGAGCCTTACTTGCGTTTGAGTCCCAACAGGAAATGATTGAAGTTGCACAGAAAATCATTTCCCAGGGACTAACCGTCAGAGAAGTAGAAAAGCTGGCAAAGCCAAAAAAAGAAGAGGAACGGAAAGTAAGATCGGTAGACAGCTACTTTAAAGAGGTAGAATTCGCGCTGGTGCATACTCTGGGAAGAAAAATTAAAGTAAAAGAGAAAAAGGACGGCAAGGGCGTCGTGCAAGTGGAATTTTATAATAAAGAGGACTTGGCGGAGATTGCAAATCGTCTGGCAGGCGAGAATCCAAAGCTCGAATAAGTTAATCGGAAAAATAAAAAGCGGGTTATGCCATACCCCGCTGTATCCAAAATGGAAAAGAGAAAGGCGCATAACATGAACTATCAGGATGGTGTATTTGAACGAAGGGTACGGATTGCCTATTATGAGTGCGGGCTGAAAAATAAACTAAAGCTGTCCAATATTCTGCGGCACACTCAGGAGATTGCCAGTCGGCATATGGATGTCCAAGGATATCCCTTTTCAAAACTGGAGGAGATGGGAACAATCTTCCTGCTTTCCAGGCTTGCCGTCAAAATACTGGATATTCCAAAAGCAGGGGATGAGCTGATCGAGCGTACCTGGGCAAAAGGTACAAAAGGTGCTTACTTTCTCCGGGACTGTGTGTTCAACGATTTACAGGGCAACAAAAAGGTGGAAATAGCGACTATGTGGATTTTAGTCGATCCCAAAAGCCATATGGTGCTTAAGCCCAGCAGCCTGAAATTTTCCATTGACTTGCGTCCGGATTTTTCTACCGAAGTGGAAGCAAAACGCAAAATGAAATTGGAGGACCCAGTATATTATGGAAGCAGGAAAGTTCGGCTTTCCGATATTGACTGCAATGACCATATTAATAATGCGGTTTATGCGGATATTTCCTGTGATTTTGCACAGAATAATCTAAGAGAACAAGATATCCGGGAGTTCGTCATCCATTTTGTACACGAGGGTAAGCTGGGAGACACCGTTGCTATTTTTGGAACGCAGGAGGTAGGGGGTACTCAAAATATCCTCGGAAAAGTACAGGAAAATATTTGCTTTGAAGCTTCCATTGTGCTATAATAAAATATACCGAATCAGTACAGAAAAGAGTGGCAAAAATGGATATTACGGCACTGTTTAATTTGAGCTATGGAATTTATTACATCACTTCCCATGAGGGAGACAAGCAGGCGGGCTGTGTTGTCAATACGGTATTTCAGCTGACGGCAGACCCTGTTACCATTGGTGTCAGCGTGGCAAAGGAAAACCAAACCTATGATTTTATTGAAAAAACCGGAACCATCGGTGTTACCATCATTGGGGAGAGTGCCGACAGTAAGATGCTTGGTAAGTTTGGTTACCGTTCCGGGCGGGATATCGACAAATTTACAGATACCCAATATCATCTCGGGATTAACGGGGATGCATTGATTGATGAGTCCTCAGTGGCACATCTGGACTGCACCGTAATAAACAGACTGGATATGGGAACTCATGTCCTATATGTTGCCAAGGTGGATGAAGCGGAAAACTGTAACCACAAGGACAGTCCCATGACTTACCGGTATTACCGGGAAGTGAAAAAAGGGCAGTCGAGTAAATATGCTCCAACCTATGTCAATCCAGTAGAGCTTGCTAGAATGCAGAAGAGAAAGGAAAATTAGGAAAACGAAAAAGTTTTTGCAAAAAAGAGTTGACAAAAGGAACACTCTATATTATAATTTAATTCGCTCACTACGAATCTGGTGTGCGAAAGACGGCGGCATAGCTCAGTTGGCTAGAGCATGCGGTTCATACCCGCAGTGTCGTTGGTTCAACTCCAACTGCCGCTACCATATCATATAAAAAACCCCTATGGGGTTTTTTATATCCATGGCCCGTTGGTCAAGTGGTTAAGACACCGCCCTTTCACGGCAGTAACAGGGGTTCGAGTCCCCTACGGGTCACCAAAAAGCTTTCCGTTTAGTTGACGGAAAGCTTTTTTCTTTGTGAGAAAGAAAAGCAATTGCTGAAACACAGGCAGATGGAATTTTTCTGACTGGGATTACTGTATTCGGAGACGGAATATGATATAATAAGAACACTTAAGAAATACAAGTGAAGCGCAGTATGAATTTTGTACCATAGTGATTCCCATTATAAGGTGAAGGCCTCTGTAAAATTGGCTGCAAGTCTCAAGAAATCACTATTTTTGATGACAAAGGAGGGAGGATGTATGACTAGGCTTGAGTTTCTGACCAAGATGGAGGAATGTTTGGCAAAGCAGCTATCCAAAAGTGAAATGTCCGCTATCATGCGAAACCTCATCGATTATTTTAACGACTGTGAGCGCAGGGGAAAACGGGAAATCCAGATTACAAAGGAACTGGGGGATCCTCAGCGGGTCGCCATGCAGATGGTAGCCCGCAGCAGAGTAAAAGGGCTGTCCCGGCATCCGGGATTTGTCCGCTTTATCAGAGCGCAGTTTTCCCTACATTATATCTCCTTTTCAAAATACCTGCTCTCTTTACTCATTGCCATTCCGATTGTGCTCATGTGTCTGCTGTTTGTATTGACGGTTCTGGTGATTTCCTTTGCCGGTCTTGCAGTCATTGTCACAACGGTATTTACTTTCCAACAGATCCCGATTTCTGTATTTTTGTTTTTATTTTTTGGGGGAATCACACTTCTCGGTTTTGCGGTAACGCTCAGTTACATTCTGCATTCCATTTCCAGAAAGGTCATTGGACTGGCGGGACGGATGTACAGCAGGTGGTGTATTCATTCTAAACGGGCTGCGCCTCTGATGTTTTATGAAGCAGGTGGGATAGATGGATAAAAGAGGACCGGTTATCGGCGCGATTATGTGTGTGATCGGCATTGTGGGCTGCTGTATTATGATGCCGTTTGCTTACCATGGCACAAAACAACTGTTTTCTGATCTGAGAAAAGAATACGAGGAGATGTCGCCGCGGTACCAGATTGATGCAAAAGAGGTTCCTTCTCTCAAGCTGATCGGGAATTTTGATGTGGAGCTGAGGCAGTCCACGGATTCGAAGCTGATGGTCTACCGAAGCAACGCCAAGGCAACCAGCAATGACATCAGCATTAGCAACACCAAGGACACAGTAATTGTTGCAAAAAACAATGTGCAGGATGTTAGGATTAAAGCTCAGGATATCCTAATGCGAGTACTGGTAGGAGATACGGCCGAACGCGTGGTCATCTACATCCCGGCCTCGGTCTCCCTGGATACCGAAGGGTTTTCCGGCGACCTGTTTAACCTGAACAATGTTGTGTATGCAAACATGAATGAGGGGAATCTAGACAATTTGGTGACAGATAATCTGGCGGCCTACGCTAAAGAGGTCTACAAAAAGATTGACGAGATAAACTACAAGATTGTCGACAACAAAGAACACTATATTGAAGGCTCTATCAATCAGACAGAGTATAACCAGCAGAGCAACGTGTTGTACAGTGATTTACTCAGCTGTGTGGACAAATACCTGAGCAGGGCAATTGAACAGGACAGAGAGAATATGGATGAAGATCTCAAAAAAGAGATTACCGATGCTTTTTCCGATTATTTTGACGTGCGCAAGCGCTACGAAGCGGTTATGCTGGAACAGGAAAAGACCATTAAGAGTTATCGAAATCAGGAAATCGATGCGAAAACCTATCAGGAGAAAAAAACGGAACTGGAAACGGAGGAAGGCGAAATCGCCGTCGAGAAGTCAAGAAAGAGCGACCGTGCCGAGAAACTTCAGCAGAGGTATCTGCCAAACTTCACAAATCTGATTTCCTAAAAACCGAGGGAATGGAATGGAGGAATCTTTGGAATAATACACTCGATTCCATTCTGAGGAAAAATACGAAGAAATCCTCTGCCAAGAAGGATATCAGACAAATTACCTGGCTGCTAAATTTTTTGCCGTGTGTCAGTGCCATTCAGATTTTCAATATTCCTTTCTAACCGTGAGCATTGGGGTCTATTATTAAATTCCGGATGAGGATACAAAAATGGAGGAATACTTCCAAAAAGCCGGTTAAGCGCTTTATCGTACCAAGCGGGAGGGGAAGAACCTCCTCTGTTTTGAAAGCGGCAACCAGCTCTTAAAACCAATCTCTTTGCAAAAATCAACAGCAAAAACAGAGTACACGCTCTTCCTTTGAGTAAAATCAGGGAGAGCGTGCTTTTTCTGAATTTATTTTCATTTCCTCTTGACAAACACCAAAAACGGAGTACAATCAGTATTGTAAACGATTACAGAAAACGATTACATAGAAGTGAGGAACAGTTATGGCGACCATCAAGGAAGTGGCAAAGGAAGCGGGAGTCTCAGTGGCAACCGTGTCCCGCGTGCTTAACGGGGATGACATCGTCACAGCGGCAACCAGGGAAAAAGTGGAGCGAGCGGTGCGACTGCTTGATTACCGGCCCAACCTGTTAGGGAAAGGGCTGCGCCAGGCGCAGACGAAGAAAATTCTCGTTTTGCTTCCGACTATTTCCAATTCCTTTTATACTCGGATTGTCCGTAGTATGGAAAATGTGGCCCAGGTAAACGGGTACAGCATTGTCATCGGCGTGACGCACTCGAGACGGGATAAGGAATTGGAATATCTTCAGATGCTCGATACCCGGCTGGTGGATGGCGCGATTCTGCTCTCCTCTGAGCAGAATAAGAAGGAACTCAGCCGGATTGCCAAGCAGCATCCCATTGTCCAGTGCAGCGAATACATCCCGGATGCAGGCTGCGATACCGTAACAATTGACAATGAACGGGCAGCCTATGACGCTGTACAGGAATTGTTAAAGCTAGGCCATAAAAAAATCGCCTTTGCGGGCAGCGAAAAACCGTATACGTCTGCTTTGCTCAGAGAACAGGGCTATCGGCGGGCTCTGGAAGAGGCGGGGATTCCGGTAAGGGAGGAATATGTCCTGAAAGGGGATTACAGCTTTGCAAGCGGCTCGAGGATGTTTGAAACGCTGATGTCCCTGAAGACACCGCCGACTGCGATTTTTACCATTGCGGATTCCATTGCAATTGGGATGCTGAGGGCATCCTACCTAAATGAGAAATTTCAGGCGCACCCGGTGGCAATTTCCGGGTTTGACGACACTTCGCTTGCACAGATTTATGTGCCGGCTCTGAGCACGGTGGCACAGCCGCGCAGAGAAATCGGAACGCTGGCCATGCAGATGATGTGCTCGCGGATTGCTAATAAAACGCTTTCGCCCCGGTTTGCTACGCTCGAACACCATTATGTAAAGCGGGAATCCACATTTGAACCGAGGTAATCCAATGAATTTTAAGCGCCAAGGCGCTGACAGGTAAAGGAGAATACAAGTATGGAGAGAACAGTGAAAATCGGTATTATCGGATGCGGCGGCATTGCCAATTCCAAACACATGCCAAGCCTGAGCAAGCTGAAAAACGTGCAGCTCGTGGCGTTCTGCGACCTGATTGAGGAAAGAGCAGTCAAAGCGGCAAAGAAGTTTGGAATACAGGACGCCAAGGTCTATGTCGACTACAAGGAGCTGCTCCAAGACCCGGAGATTGAGGTTGTGCATGTCTGCACCCCGAACCGCTCCCACTCCTTCATCACGGTGGACGCCCTGCATGCGGGCAAGCATGTCATGTGCGAAAAGCCGATGGCCATCAACTATGATGAGGCCAAAAAGATGCTGGATGCCGCTAAGGAGACGGGGAAAAAACTCACCATCGGCTACCAGAACCGCCAGCGTCCGGAATGCAACTACCTCAAACGTACCTGTGAGGCAGGCGAGCTCGGAGACATCTACTATGCGAAGGCGCATGCCGTCCGCCGCCGTGCCGTCCCGACCTGGGGCGTGTTCCTGAATGAGTACGAGCAAGGAGGTGGCCCGCTCATCGACATCGGCACCCATTCTCTGGATCTGACGTTGTGGATGATGAATAACTATGACCCTGCAATGGTTGTCGGCAGCGTTTATAAAAAGCTCGGCGACCAGAGAGAAACCGCGAACGCATGGGGCGACTGGGATCCTGACAAGTTCACAGTCGAGGATTCCGCCTTTGGTTTTATCAAGATGAAAAACGGGGCGACCATTGTTCTGGAAGCCAGCTGGGCGCTCAACACCTTGGATACAGACGAGTCTAAATGCTCCCTGTGCGGTACCAAAGCCGGCGCGGATATGAAGGGACCGACCAATCTTCGTATTAATGGTGTGAAATATAACAGACAGTATACAGAAACTCCGGTTTTTGAGCCGGGTGGAGTCGATTTCTATGCGGGTGACAATGAGCCGGCGGAAGATATTGAGGCAAGACTCTGGATTGATGCGGTTGTAAACGACAAGGAAGTCGTTGTGAAACCGGAGCAGGCAATTGTCGTCACCCAGATTCTCGAGGCAATTTACAAATCTGCTGAGGAAAACAAACCGGTCTATTTTGACTAAGGGAGGAGTTCCATTATGAAGCTTGGAAGGATTGCCGCCCCCCGGGCACAGAGCTTTGAACAGGCAAAAGCAATGGGACTTGAGTTTTTGGAATTCTGCGAGGATAGTACCTGCGACCATGAGAGATTTTTGCAGGACGTCCCCGCTCTGCGGAAGGCATCAAAGGAAACCGGCGTTGCAGTGGGCTCTGTTGGGAGATGGGGCGCAGATAAATTTGATGAGCAGGGTAAGGTAATCGGAGAAGAACTCGACATCTGCAAGCACCTCATCGATGCGGCTCAGGAGCTAGAAAGCCCGGTCTTTGTCACCGGAGCGAATGAGGTGCCCGGGCTTTCCTATTATCAGAATGTGACGAATGCCATTCACCTGTTTGAGGAGCTGCTCTCCTATGCCGGGCCGCGCGGGGTGCAAATTGCCACCTACAACTGCCGCTGGGCGAATTTTGTACACAGCGACCTTGCATGGACGCTCATCCATGGGCATCTTGATAAGCTGATGATAAAATATGATGCTTCCCACTGCATCTATGCCGGAGGGGACTATCTGAAAGAGATAAAACAATGGGGATCCCGGTTTGCGCATGTCCACATCAAAGGGACCCTACGTATTGACGGGGAGCGGTTTGACGACCCTCCCGCCGGTATGGACGAAACGAATTGGGGCGCTTTTTTCGCGGCCCTTTATGCCAGTGGATACAATGGAAACCTTAGTATCGAGCCGCATTCTCGGACCTGGAGGGGGAATCTGAGTGAGAAGGGACTCGCATTCACGATTCGGTATCTCAAACAGTTTCTATTTTAGGAGGGGGTTTAACCAATGAATCTTCCAATCGCCTTGCAGCTCTGGTCCGTCCGGGAGGATATGGCCAAAGATTATAAGGAGACGCTCCGCCGGGTCAAGGAACTCGGCTTTCACGGAGTGGAATTCGCCGGATTTTTCGGCGTAGACGCCCACGAAATGAAACAAACACTTGATGAGCTTGGCCTCAAGGTGGCGGGAAGCCATACCCAGCTGGCCGAGCTTGCTGAGGATTTAGACGGGGTCATCAAGTATAACAAAATCATCGGGAACAAAAACATTGTCGTCGTGGCTTCCTCCCTGAAGCGCTATGATAAGGTGGAGGACGTGGACGAACTGGTGGGTCTGCTCAAACCTGTGGTACAAAAACTGCACGATAACGGGATGGAGCTTCACTACCACAACCATTCCCATGAGTTCACCGATCTAGGCGGGGAGCTGGCGCTTGACCGTCTGTACCGTCTGATGCCCGCAGCGGAAATTTCTCCTCAGATTGATACCTACTGGGCCTATTATGCTTGCGGGGACCCGGTTGGCAAGCTCAAAGAGTATGGCGACCGTGTGAAACTGATTCACCTCAAGGATGGAGACAAGAACATGGTCTCCGCACCGATTGGGGAGGGAGAAGTTGACATCCAGCTTGTGCTGGATACCGCCAGCGACATTGGTGCGCAGTGGGTCATTATGGAGGACGAAACCATAGATCCGAAGGGTTTTGATTCCGTGGCCATTGGAATGAAAAACCTGAAGGAAAAATACAACTTTTAAGACAGGAGGTTTGCAAAAATGAAGCTTGGAGTATTTACTGTTTTGCTCGGACAGCAGCCGCTGGACAAAGCACTGGAATACCTGCATTCTCTTGGGGTAGAGATGGTGGAAATCGGATGTGCGGGATTCCCCGGGACGGACCACTGCGACCCGAAGGAGCTGCTTGCCGATGACGCGAAACTCCAGGAGTTTCAGGATACGATTGCACGCCATCAGATGGAAATCAGTGCACTGAGCTGCCACGGCAACCCTGTCCATCCGGACAAGGAAAAGGCCAAGATGTACGACGATGGGATCACCAACTGCATTTTGCTCGCAGAAAAACTCGGCATCCACCAGATTAACACCTTCTCCGGCTGCCCAGGCGACCATGAGGGCGCAAAATACCCGAACTGGGTTACCTGTCCCTGGCCGGAGGATTTCAGCGAAATCCTCGAGTACCAGTGGAACGAGGTGCTGATACCTTACTGGAAAGACAAGGTGGCCTTTGCAAAGGCCCATGGGGTGAATCAGATTGCCCTCGAGCTGCATCCGGGCTTTTGCGTGTACAACACTCACAGCCTGCTCAAGCTCCGCGAGGCCGTCGGGCCGGAGATCGGCGCAAACCTCGACCCGTCCCATCTGTTCTGGCAGGGGATGGATACCGTGGAGGTCATTAAAGAGCTCGGCGACGCCATCTTCCATTTCCATGCAAAGGATACCCAGTTTGACAAACACAATGTTGCGCTCAACGGTGTGCTCGACACCCATCCCTATGCAGATGAAATCCATCGTTCCTGGATTTTCCGTACCATCGGATACGGACACGATTACCACGAATGGAAAGAAATTATCAGCGCACTGCGCCTGGTGGGCTATGATTATGCCATCAGCATTGAGCATGAGGACAGCCTGATGAGCATCAACGAGGGCCTGACCAAAGGTGTCCGCTTCCTCCAGCAGGTCCTGATTACCGAGGGAAAAGCGGAAATGTGGTGGGCTTAAAGAAGCCATGAAACATTCCCGGTATCTGGCGGCGGTGGGATTGCCTCCCAATCTCGACAGCCTTGCAATTCCGGAACACCAAAGAAAACGTACCCGACCAGTACAAAAAAATCTCCCTTGCCGCAGGCAAGGGAGATTTTTTAATCACTCAGGGTTTATTTGCTCAGCTCATAGGAATTGACCAGCGTGCCGTCCAGCTCTGAAAAATTGAAATGATAGCTGGCGTTCGGGTCAATCTGGAAGATAAGGGCACCGGACACGGTTTTATTCCCGGAAACCCGGATGGGGTCTTTTTCCCCGTTTCCTTCGGTATAGGGGTAGATTTTCTCTCCGGTCTCATCGTTGGTCAGATAGAAATTGGTTGGATACAGGGAGATGTCCGATTCTTTGGTGTTGATGATGTTCAGCCCGACCTCCACAAAATCCGCAGTGCTGGGCGTACAGTCCAAATCTGCACCCGTACCGTATTTGATGCGTACAATAATAGTTCTCGCATCCGTATGGGAATTTTGGTTCCCCTGTGAGTAGGAGGAATTTCCGCCGCCCGGAACCCCGCCGTTGTTCTGGTACCAACGGTCGGAATCGTCTGTCGAATTATCAGAGAGCGCTCCAATACTATATAAAAAGATGATAAGTCCAAAGATAAGAATAACGACAGCGCTGAGCACGATGCCGGCGATACCCCAGACCGGTCTTTTCTTTTTGAAAACAGGTGCCGCATAAGCAGCCGGAGGATGGGGAGTCGGAATCGCGTTCCTGGAAGAGGAGGGAGCCTGAACGCCAAGCGGTGCACCACAGGAAGTACAGAAGGATTGGCCAGCAATGGAAACCGGTGTGCCGCATTTGGTACAATACCTTGGGACAGGAGAGTCCTCAGCAGCCTGATGGCGAATTCGTGCGACATGGCAAACCGGGCAGGCGCCGGGGGATTCAAAATGTTTCCCGCAATGCGGACAGAGATAGAAAAAGGCCATCTTATCACCGCTTTCTAAACTATTTGTAATATCATAATTATATATTACAAAATATAGGCCTCTTTTCCCCATTGTAACATAGGGAAAAGTAGGTCTGCAAGTCGGATACGCTAGATTTTGACAAACTCCAACAGGTCGAGTACCTGTTGGCGGTTGAGGTTTTTGACATGGTGCACCTTCTGAGATTCCGATATGGTGTAGATTTTCACATCACAGGCATCATCAAAGTGCTGCAGGATACTTTGCCGGAGCAGGACGGCGTTGATGTGTTTTTTTGGGATACTGACTGTGTGCAAAACAAAAAAGCGGGAGTATTTCATATACACGTTTTCCCCGTCATAGGCAATTCCGCTGGTGCGAAAGTCCATCAGCCGCACAAGCATCAGCCAGTAAGAGGGGACGGCAAGCATAAAGCCCACAAATCCAATGGTGTCCGCCCAGTCGGGAATAAGATTGCACAGGATGATGGTAGCGGTAGGTACAAGAAGGCAGGGCCAAAGGGGATCCATGATGAATTTAAAGATGGCGCCGAAATTGGGGCGCAGGGTAACTTGTTTCATTGGGAATTCCGGGAGCAGGGTGGCCATGGTATCCTCCAGCTCATTTTTCCCGGCGCAGGGGATAATGGCCGAAATATCGTTTTTATTTTTTCCAAGCCCAATGCAGTGCGCGTATACCGAACAGAGCCCGAGCATTTTCATCATCGGGGTCTGCCGAATGTCGGTATAATTGATCTTGGAGATGTCCAAAGCATTAATACGTTTCGTAAAAAAACCGCCTGATATATACAAGCTGTATTTCTGACGCAGTACTTCAAAATTGATGTGGCGCAAAAAGTTCATCGCAAACGAGATGAGGTAGCCAAGAATTACCACCATCGCAAGCAGGGTGGCAATCGGTGGGATAATGATGGCGAGCACACGCGCTACCTGTTCCATGGTGGTAAACAGCTGCTGCTTGAGTTCCTCCCCAACCAGGGAACCGGCATTGGATAAAAAGGTGGAGCAGAAGATGACACCGACAAATGTATTGGAAGTAAAGAGGGAAAGCAGCATCAAATATACTACTTTTGGTTTATAATACTTACTGAAATACTGACAGTTTTCACTTTTCTGGTGATGAAAATGCAAAAGGCGGTCACATTCTGCATTGGACAGGGTAATTTTCAGATCCGGCGTGTTAAAACTTCCAGCTGCCGTATCGATCCTGACATGGACGGCACCAAAGGGTCGCAGCCACCAGCTACGCTCACACGAGAGGGTCGTAAAACAGCGGGAGGGGATGAAAAAGGAGTTGCGCATTATGACTCCCCGGCGGACCAGAATGCCCTTCCGGTATACGGTGTAAGTAAAGAATACCCATTGGAGCACTGAAGCGGCGACCATGATGAACACCACCAATAGATCGAACCAGGCGCCCTGAAGCCAGGAGGTAATCGAGCCGCCAAACACTGCATAGAGAAATCCGCGAATGAGCGGGATAATGAGCAGGAACAAAAACCTCGAGAGGTTTTCAAATATCATGATGGGGTGAGGGTGCTTTACATTCCGACTCATGACTGCTCATCCTCCGTCGGGAGGCGCAGAATACTTTTGGACATTGGAGAGAGCAGGTTCTTAAGCTCATAGGCGTCGCGCTGTGAAAAAGAGGACAGCCAAATCGAATATCCAGCGCACCGGATCCGGATGGAGCACATCTCCATCGCCGACTGAAAAGGAAAGGAGATGATCTCCACATACTGAATGGAGGATAGGGGGGCATAACGCAGACGCGTATACACGACGCCGCTTTTCACTGCCAAAAGTTCCTTGGCAAACTGCACTTTGAGCTTTTTAAACTTAACTGGGTAGTAAAAGACGGAGAAAAAGAGGTAGGCCAGCCCCCAGAGCAGAGTGAACACCGACCAGATGATTCGGTAGCGGCCGAAAGTGATGACCGATGCCACAGCAAAGGGCAGAGTTGCTCCAATCAGCCGAATTTCCCAATAGAACAGGGCGCGGGAAGAGGGAAACAGTGTGACCATGCAGATACCTCGTTTACTCCAAAGGTTAATAAAACAGAAAACTCGTTTCCTCCGGGCAAAAAAATCAGGTGAACTGCAAAATGGCCGGCCTTTCATGCCCGGAAGAAAATGGCTATTTAAAGTTATAGTACCATAAAATTGAACGGGTTTCAATTTTTACCGTTCGGCAGATTTCGCATTTTGTGGGGAAGCGAAAGGCTCTGATAGGATTTAAGAAGTGCATCAAAGGAGTTTTTCAGTTTTTCCCGTTCTAAGTTTGACAGCGGAAGGCTCAGGATTTCGCGTACGCCTTTCCGGGAAAGAATGCAGGGCAGCCCGAGATAGGTACCGGAAAGCCCATATTCCCCGTTTAGCATGGTGGAGACAGTCAGCACACAGTTTTCATCCCCAAAGATGGCCTTGGTAATGCGAACCATTGCCATGCCGATGCCGTAGTAGGTGGCACGCTTCGCCTTGATAATCTGGTAACCCGCGGTACGGACTTCCTCTTCAATCTTTTGCATCTGTGGATAGGTACAGGATTCCATCTCTTCGCATAAATCGAGAATCGGGCGGGTGGCAAGCATGGCCTGTGACCAGGGGACAAACTCGCTGTCCCCATGCTCACCGATGACATAGGCGTGCATGTTGCGGGGATCCACTTTAAAATAATCCCCCAGCAGATAGCGCAGGCGGGCGGTATCGAGTGCGGTGCCGGTGCCGATGACACGGGAGGAGGGAAATCCTGAGAGCGTCTGGGTGATATGGGACATGATATCCACGGGATTGGTTGCGACCAAAAAGATGCCGTGAAACCCCGAAGAAAGAACGGGTTCGATAATGGAGGCAAAGACATTGGCGTTGCGGGAGAGTAGGTCCAGACGGGTTTCTCCCTCCTTTTGCGCAACGCCGGCACAAATGGCGACGATGTCCGCATCCTTGCAGTCGGAATATTCTCCCGCATAGATTCTCATGTGGGAACCGGAAAAGGCAAGGCCGTGATTTAAATCCATTGCCTCCCCGCCTGCCCTCTGCTTGTCGATGTCAATGAGGACGAGCTGGTCGCACGCGTTCTGGTTAAGCAGAGCATAGGCATAGCTCATTCCCACCATTCCGGTACCGACTAAGACAACTTTTCTGGAATCCGGTGACGGCATTACAAAGACCTCCTTGATTGATTCATAGATGGCGTTTTTATGAGAACTATATTCTTTAGTGTATCCCAAGTCTGGCGGAATAAAAATGAATGCGGAATTTTGTTTTTTATTTGGTGTCAGGATACTTTTCTTTGAGTGTGTGCTCCTGCGGAGCAACAGCTATGTAGACTTCTATAACTTTGAGTTATGGTATCCTGAGAGTGCCAGAGAAGCGCATAGCAGAAAAAGCAGGGAAAGTCCCGAACTGCTTAAAGAATCACAAAAGAAAACGATTCCCTTTTTCAATTGCCGGGTTTGGAAATTGCAATACCCACGTTTCTTGTAATCATGAGAATGAAAACGTATAATAAAAAGTGCAAGAAAAAGAAAGGACGGAGTGCCATGCAGTTTGGGGTAATCGGAATCAGTTACAAGCAGGCGCCGATTGAGGTACGGGATAAGGCCGCCTTCACCGATTCCAAAAAAATTGAATTCTATGACCGTCTCAGAGAGCAGGGAATGGAACAGGCGGTCGTGTTATCTACCTGCAACCGAAGCGAGGTATACTATATATATACAAAACCGGAGGACGGGGAGAAAATACGCCGCCAGTATCTTTTAGAGTGCGGCGACCCGGAATTAGGGCATTTTCTGTTTGAAAAGCAGAGGGAGGAAGCGGTCCGTTACCTGTTTACCGTGGCTGCGGGGCTTGACTCCCTGGTCATCGGGGAGGATCAGATATTGGGCCAGGTACAGGAGGCTCTCGACTTTTCCAGGCAAATCGGCTGCTGCGGCAAGCAAATGAACCGCATCTTTCTTGATGCCATTTCCTGTGCGAAGAAAATTAAAACGGAGCTTAAAATCAGCGAGCATCCGCTTTCCATCTGCTATATCGGCATGAAGCTCCTGGCAAACGCCTGCGAGACCGTGGGCAAGACGGCGCTCGTGATTGGAAGCGGGAAGATGGCTGCCCTGGCGCTGACCTATTTAAAGGACATGCAGGTTAAGAGGATTTATCTGTGCAACCGCAGCATGGAACACGCCCTTGCACTCAAAGAAGGAGACGACCGCGTAGAAGTTCTGCCATTCGCAGAGCGTTACTCGGTCATGGGGGAGTGCGACATAATTGTCAGTGCGACGTCCTCTCCTCACCTGGTCATCCGAAAAGAACGGGTGGGAAAGAGGGAAAAGCCGCTGTATCTGCTGGACCTTGCAACGCCAAGAGACATTGACCCCGCGCTCTCGCGCGAGGAATTTGCAGAGGTGTTCGATATTGATTCCCTGCGCACCATTGCCCGGGAAAATCGTAAAGAGCGGGAGCATCTGGTGGAACAGGGCAGAGGGATGGCTTCCCAGTATGCTAAAGAAACCTTACATTGGCTTGCGGCGAGCAGGGTAGACCCCGCGATTGAATCTTTGCAGAGCCGGTGTGAAACTGTAGAGCAGGATACCTACGAAATGCTGGTTCAGAAACTTGATTTAAACGACCATGAAAAACGAGCCGTGCGAAAAATCCTGCATGCGGGCATGAAACGGCTGATTCGGGAGCCGATTCTGGCCCTCAAGGAACTTGACGACGAACACGATCAGAACAAATACGGGGAAGTCGTCTGCGCACTATTTTCTCAGAAGGAGGAAGGACGCCATGCACATTAAGCTCGGCACCAGGGGCTCCAAGCTGGCGCTTGTCCAGACAAATTGGGTACGGCAGCGGCTTGAGCGGCAGTATCCGCAGCATAGCTTTGAGTTGGTCGTAATTAAGACCAAGGGAGATTTGATTCAGCACACGGCGCTCGACCAAATTGGCGGCAAGGGGTTGTTTGTAAAGGAAATTGAGCAGAAAATCCTGGACGGAACTGTGGACCTGGGCGTTCACAGCATGAAGGATATGCCGAGTGAGCCGGCTGAAGGGCTTTCCTTTACCAAAACATGGCCCCGTGCAGACCGGCGGGATGCACTCGTATTAAAACATGCGCATTCTTTGTCAGAATTGCCGCAGGGCGCGGTGCTTGCAACGGGGAGCAAGAGGAGAATTTATCAACTGAAGGCCCTTCGCCCGGATTTGCAGTTTGTGGGAATCAGGGGCAACATAGATACCCGCCTGAAAAAGATGTGGGAAGAGGAAATCGATGGGCTTGTCCTCGCCGCGGCGGGACTGCACCGACTAAACATGGAGGTTGTCATCACCCAGTATCTTGACCCGGTGGAGGAAATGGCTCCTGCCTGCGCGCAGGGGTCTTTGGCGCTGGAGATTCGAGAAGGGGATACGGCGCTGAGAGAAATGCTGGATTCCCTGTGTGACGAACAGGCAGAGGTGGAGGTGCAGGCGGAACGGGCCTTTTTGCAGGAAATTGGCGGCGGATGCCATACCCCTGCCGGAGCCTGCGCCTATGAGCGGGAGGGGAAACTGTCCCTGACCGCCTTTTATGGAGCAGAGGACGGCCGCCGTATCAAACGGGATACCATCTGCGGAAGGGCAGAGGAGTTCAGGGCGCTTGCCGGAATGCTGGCACAGCGGTTAAAAGACGAGGTGGACGGATGATGGGCAAGGTTTTTTTAGTCGGCGCAGGCCCGGGGGACCCGGGACTCATTACGGTGAAGGGACGGCATCTGCTTGAAAAGGCGGACTGCATTGTCTATGACCGGCTTGCAAATCCCCGTCTGCTTTCCTTTGCGAAACCAGGCTGCAACATGGTCTATGTCGGCAAGGCGGCAAGCAGGCACACCATGAAGCAGGAGGAGATCAATTCCCTGCTCGTCCGCTGTGCTTCAGAATATGAAACGGTGGTGCGACTGAAAGGCGGAGACGTCTATGTCTTTGGGCGCGGCGGAGAAGAGGGGCTGTATCTGCTCGGGCATGGTGTGAAGTTTGAGGTAGTGCCGGGAATCAGTTCGAGCATTGCGGGACTTGCCTATGCGGGAATCCCTATCACACACAGAGGGACGGCACATGGGTTTCGGGTCGTAACAGCCCATGACAAAGATGATAAGCTCACCGACTTGGACTTTGCATCCATGGCCCGTTCGGAAGAGACGCTTGTCTTTTTGATGGGCCTGTCAAAGCTCGGGGAAATTACCCGGCGGCTGTTAGAGGCGGGGATGTCCCCACAGACGCCGGCGGCGGTTATCTCCCACGCGACGCTTTCCTCTCAGGATACGGTAGCGGCCCGGCTAGGAGAGCTGGAAGAGGCGGTGAAACGTCATCCGCTTTCTTCCCCGGCGCTGATTGTGGTAGGGGCGGTGGCGGCGATGCGGGAAAAGCTAAATTTTTTGGAACCCCTGCCGCTCTTTGGCAGGAGAATCCTGCTCCCACACCCGGGAAGGGGGGCCTCCATGCTCGCAGAGCAGTTTGAGGCACTCGGCGCGAGGGTCACTGAGGTGTGCACGGGGGAGATTTGCGAAATCCCCGGTGCCTTGAGACAGGATATGCTTGAGGGTGTCAAATGCCTTGCCTTTTCCAGCAAGCACGGGGTGGACGCCTTTTTCCGCCAGCTTTTCGCCCTGGGCCTGGATACCCGTTCTCTTTCAGGAATCACAGTTGCCGCAGTGGGAAGCGGGACGGCGAACCAGCTTTTGCAATTTGGCGTAAAGGCTGACTTGATCCCACAGGTATTTCACAGCGTCGCGCTGTGTGAAACCCTGCGGGAAGCAGGATTTTTCGGAAAAGAGGTCCTGCTAGTAAAAGTGCGCGGGCACCTGGAGGACTGTTTCCCAGCCTTAAAGGTGCGGACGTTGGAAGTATATGAGAACTGTCCGGTGGATTCTGAGCAGATTCGGGAGCGGGCGGGGGAAACTTGTTTTACGGATATGGTGTTTTCCTGCTCCTCTGCCGTTCAGGCAGTGGCAAAGGCACTTGGAACAGAGGCTATGCGGAGCTGCCGGTGCTTTTCCATCGGAGAGAAGACAAGCGAGACGCTAAAAAGATACGGCATCATGCCGGTACAATCAGAGCAGGCGACGTTGGAGTCGCTTGCACAGGCAGTGACAGCGGGAGGAAATGAATGATGTTTTACCGTGGAAGAAGACTGCGCAAAAACGCGGTCATTCGCAAAATGATGCAGGAGACAACTTTACAGGCCTCAGATTTTGTATATCCGATTTTTGTAGTGGAGGGGGAAGGAATCAAGCGGGAAATCCCATCGTTGAAGGGGATTTTCCATTATTCTGTGGACACACTCCCGGAAGTGGTGCGTCAGATGGAACAGGCAGGGGTGTATTCCTGCATCCTGTTTGGAATCCCGGACCACAAGGACGCCTGCGGCTCGAGCGCCTATGAGGAAAACGGCGTAGTACAGCGCGCCATCCGTAAAATAAAAGAGGTGAATCCCGATATCTATGTCATTGGAGATGTGTGCATGTGCGAGTACACCGACCACGGGCACTGCGGCATTTTGGATGAACACGGATATGTGGTCAATGATCTGACGCTTGAAGTACTGAATAAAATTGCGCTCAGCTATGCGCGGGCGGGTATTGATATGGTGGCGCCGAGCGACATGATGGACGGACACATCCAGTGCATCCGTGCGGCGCTGGATGCAGAGGGCTTTGTCAATGTAGCGGTGATGGGGTACAGCGCCAAGTACGCCTCCAGCTATTACGGGCCGTTTCGGGAGGCGGCAGGCTCCGCGCCCTCCTTTGGGGACCGCAAGGCCTACCAGATGGACTGTGCAAACGGACAGGAGGCGCTCCGGGAAATCGCTGCGGATCTTGAAGAGGGCGCGGATATCATCATGGTAAAACCGGCGCTCGCCTATCTCGACGTCATCAAGGAGGCGTCGCTCAACTTTGACGTCCCGGTGGCGGCGTACAATGTCAGTGGAGAGTATGCGATGCTGAGCGCGGCGGTGGAGCAGGGGCTGATGAACGAATCCGTGATTTTGGAAAGCCTGACCGCCATCAAGCGTGCAGGCGCAAAGCTTATCATCACCTATTTCGCCCTGTATGCGGCGAAGAAACTGAAGGAGGGAGAATAATGTTCCACGACAAATCCAAAGCGGCGTTTGAAAAGGCATGCAAAGTGATTCCAGGCGGAGTGAATTCCCCGGTCCGGGCCTTCCAGTCCGTCGGCGGGGACCCGATTTTCATCGACCATGCGAAGGGCAGCCCTATCGTCGATATTGATGGCAACGAGTATATCGACTATATCTGCTCCTGGGGACCGTTTGTGCTCGGCCACTCCCATCCGATGATGGCGCAGGGGGCGTTGGAAGCTATTGAGCGCGGCATCAGCTATGGCCTGCCTACTCAGATTGAAACCGAAATGGCGGAGCTTATCTGCTCGGCCTATAAAAGCGCCGAGATGGTGCGCATGGTCAACTCCGGCACTGAGGCCACGATGAGCGCCATCCGGGGTGCGCGCGGGTACACAGGAAAAGACAAAATCATCAAGTTCGAGGGGTGCTATCATGGGCACTCGGACTGCCTGCTGGTCAAATCGGGTTCCGGCGCGCTCACCTTTGGGATGCCGACCAGTCCCGGCGTACCCGTTGGTGTGGTGAAAAACACCTTAGTTTGCCGGTATAATGACCTTGATTCTGTGAGGGAGACGGTGCAGGCAAACAAAGGGGAAATTGCGGCGATTATCTTGGAGCCGATTGCGGGCAATATGGGCGTTATCGCTCCTCGGCCGGGCTTTTTGCAGGGGCTGAGGACGCTGTGCGACGAGAATGGCATTGTGCTCATCTTTGACGAGGTCATCAGCGGATTCCGCGTGGCGTTTGGAGGCGCGGCGGAGCTCTATGGAGTCTGCCCGGATATGGTTTGCTTTGGGAAGATTATCGGCAGCGGACTGCCGGTCGGCGCCTATGCGGGAAAGAAGGAGATCATGTCCATGATTTCCCCAAAAGGACCGGTCTATCAGGCAGGAACGCTCTCCGGCAACCCACTTGCCATGTTCATGGGGTTAAAGCTTTTAACTTATCTGAAGGAGCACCGGGAAGTCTATAAAAAAGTGGAGGAATACGGTGCGAAGCTGGAAGCCGGGATGCGGAAGCTGCTTGTAAAGCATGGTCTCCACTATCAAATCCATCGGGTGGGCTCCCTGCTCTGCCTGTTCTTTACCGAGCAGGAAATCTCTAGTTATGACGATGTTAAGACCTGTGACACGAACAAGTTTTTAAAATATTTCCAGAGTATGCTGGAGCAGGGAATCCTGCTTGCTCCTTCCCAGTTTGAGGCGATGTTTGTCAGCGCTGTCCACACAGAAGAGGATTTGGAGAAAACCCTCCGGGCAATGGACAATGCCCTGACTGCATGCGAGGCATAGGGCATGGGACTGATTGCGGAGCTTTCCCTGAAAGGCAAAGCGGTGCTCGTTGTAGGAGGAGGGCGTCAGGCCCTGCGTAAAGCGCGGCAGCTGAAACAGGAGGGTGCAAGAATTACCGCGGTCGCCTCTTCCTTTCTTGATGGGTTTGATGAAATTTCCGGGAGAATGATTGCAGGAAGCTATGAGCCATCCTTTTTGCAGGGGATCTTCCTGGTGGTTGCCGCAACGGACGACAGGGCGCTTAACCACCGCATCGTCTGTGATGCGAAGGAGCGAAACATCCTGTCTATGAGTATCCACAGGGATGAGGACGCCATTCTCCACAGTCTGGGAATCCGGGAGTTTGGCGGAGTTACCGCCGCTGTCACGACCCACGGGAGTTATCCTGCACTGGATCAGGTGCTTTTGGATGGATTCGAGAGTTCCTCACAGCATGCGCTTCAAAAGCTTCCCGCATTGACGTGTCTTCGGGAGAGAATTGTCTCCTCTTCCCTTTCCTCAGAGGAAAAACGGGAGATTCTCGGGCTGTTGCCAACCTTAGAGGCGGAGAATCTCTCCGCCTTGGTGCGTGCAATGGAGCGGGGAAAAGTCCTGCTAGCCGTTTGGCATGGGACTGCAAGCAGAAAATCGGCAGAGGGACAGATTTTCCCGTTTTCCAGGGAGATCGAGAGCCGTCATCCACACGTTCCCGTCTGCGCGGTATGTCTAAGCGGTAAGATGCGGGAAAAGCTTTTAACCAGAGGGATTCATTTGCTGCTGCTTGGCGAAATGCTGCGGCTGCTGAGCATACTGGGAGTTCGGAGTGTATTCCTTCAACCGATTCTATTCACAGCAGGCAGATACTATCAGCAGATAATCCGCTGTGCGCAGGAGTACCCGAAGCTTTGCACTTCAATCGGGGAGCCTTTGGTGAAAGACGCGGAGGATGCAGGGAAGCTGTTTTCCGCCTTGCGGGAACAAGAGGCAGGTCAGGAGCAGATGCTCTATACCTGTCATGGATTTGAAAGTGGGATTCAAACGGTTCTGCGTGCGCCTCTGCGTGCAGGAGAGGAGCTAATTTTCATTGGAGAGCCACTCCCATCTCTGTCTAGGGAGAGCCCGGTGCGGGTGGTTCCTTTGCTGATGCTCGTGGGCTTTCATGCAGGGCGCGACCTCTTTGACGGGGAGAACTCGGTTTGTGCGCGTCTTGTCCGTGATGGCTATGAGGTACGGCCGGACCGCACCGGGCTGATGGAGCGGAAAAGCGTGGGTCATCTTTTTGCGGAGAAAATCGAAAGGGTGTTTATATGGTGAACCGGGCTAGAAAGGAACATTGGTAGAGCTTCTCCTGCTTGCCGGGCGGCTTTGGCCGCATTTCTACCTGATTTATCAATGAAACAACAGAACAGACTTTCTGTTTAATTACAAAAGAGGTGCTTTCCGATGCGGACGATGACTGGACGGGCGAGCATCCACGCGCTGGAGGTCTTATCCGGGTTATAATAATAGATAGCGCCGCCGGAAGGGTCACTTCCCGCAAGGGCTTCCTTTGCCGCGCGAACCGAGGATTCAGCCACCGGCTCATTGAACTGTCCATCCGTGATGGCGGTAAAAGCTCCCGGCTGATAGATGACACCGGCGATGGTATCTGGGAATGAGGGGTGTTCCACACGATTTAAGATGACGGCGCCGACCGCCACCTGCCCGGAATAGGGCTCTCCCCTTGACTCTGCGGAGATAATGCGTGCGAGCAGATTGACGTCGTTTTCCGTATATCCGCCGCTCGTTGAACCGCCGGAAGAAATGCCGAGGGCTTTGAGTGTTTGTGACCCGGCAATGCCGTCTACGGACAGACCTTTGTCTCTCTGGAAGGACTTGACCGCATTTTGTGTATTCTTTCCGTAAATTCCGTCAATGGTCCCTGGATTATAGCCGAGTTCCTTGAGCCTTGTCTGGATTTGGCGTACCTCATCCCCGCGCGAACCGTATTTGGACAGGGTCATTACCGAACCGGTTCCGCTCAGGTTTGAGACCAGCCCGATTAAAAAGACATTTAACATGATGATGACGAGTACACGCAAGACCTTGATTGTTTTATCTTCCACTGTTGTTTTACCTCCAATCTGGCATGGTAGATATTCTTTCCAGAACAGAAGCCAATATCCGCACTTTTTTCAGGAACTCTTTTCCTTTTGCAGAATAACCTAATAAAAGGAGAATTTTCTCAAAAGGAGGGTCCTTATGTGGGTCGATGTGGTTTGGATTGTCATGATTGTGGCAGCAGGTCTTTTGGTCGCTATGACACTGACAGACATTTTGTATGAGAGAAGAATAAAGCATACACTTGAGGATACAGACGCAAAACTGTGTGAAATCGACATCTGGGTCATCGACAGTACCGTTGATTTCCTGGCAAAGACAATCGACAATTATCCTTTAAAAGAAGGAGAGACAAAACAGGAGGCCCTCTTTTCCCAGGCCCAGCGGATTACGAGGGATCGGCTGTTAAAGGCAGGACTAAAAATCAATGAGCACAACGACCCGTTGATTGACGACCGAATTATCCAAAGGATAGAAGAAATCGGGATTTAATGCCTTTAAAAGAATACGAGCAGGAATTAAGGGAGGGAGAAATTGCTGCAAGTAGAAAAAAGTAGTGAGAAAAAAGTCGAAAAAGGGTTGACGAAGGAGAAAAGGTGTGATAATATAAACAAGCTGTCCGAAAGACTGGGCCATTTCCCAGTAAAATCACCTCCCATTTTGAAAACCTAATAAAAAAGTGTTGACAGAGGAGTGGAGATGTGATAAGATAGCAAGGCTGCCGTTTGAAGCGGCTGGAATCACAGGCAGGACTTCCTGAGAAAAACGTCAAAAAAAGATGTTGACAGAGGGGAGACGGTGTGATATAATAGAAAAGCTTCAACGGAAGCACGGGACCTTGAAAATTAAACAATGCTAAACAAGTACAAACCCTTGTAAATTTCTTTGGGTGTCACGAAAGTGACATTCGTACTAACAAGACGTTAGTGATTCGCGAAGAGCGGATAAATTTTCTTTTGGTTAAACCGCGAGAGCGTTTTAATACCATACTATAGAGAGTTTGATCCTGGCTCAGGACGAACGCTGGCGGCGCGCCTAACACATGCAAGT